>NZ_VHTC01000005.1:0-173925 GCF_013048685.1 Vibrio sp. A8-1 | reverse complement strand
GGGGCTTTCTTTCTGCTCATAACAAACAGGATGAAGCACTGGAATGATCACTCAATAGTAAAAAGTGGATCAAGTGCTGAGTGTCACACTTTTTCTGTCAATAGGGGCTTGGTGAACACTTACCTTTAGCGTACTATTCGAAGGGCTAGGGGATATGCCCGCTCCGCCTTGGGGATCGGTATACTTAGATCATGAGCATATCGTGATGGGTGAAAGTACCTTGGCTTATCGTCAATTTCTCCAGCGTCATGGTTTAGCGGTGCAACTCGCCCGTCAGGAACCAGAAGATCAATTTGGATTAATGCTATTAGCCCTTGCTCATTTTCTCGAACAAGGTCAAGAATCTGCGGTTATCGAGCTATTAACGGATCATCTTTTTCCGTGGGCGACGCTCTATTTACAACGTTTAAAATCCGCCTGTGATGAAGATGATTTTTATTATTCTTTAGCAGTATTAGCGGAATATTTTTTAGCAGAATTATCGAGTGATAATTCCGAGTAATTGCACAATATGGCCTGTAAATATGGCTATTTATTGACTGCGTTTAATTATTTTAAAATGACACATTAATTTTGTTTAACTTACTGTTTTAAAATGAATTTCATTGTTGTTGATGCTTGTTTTTATGACGATGATTTTTATTGAGTTGATAGTGTCATTCGCAGTGAGAGTCAAAATGTTATATGATGAGGAGGTTTTTTTTTCAATAAGAACTAATAAAGCAGGAGGCTTTATGATTGATAAGTTAGAGAAATCTAACTCGACTGTGCTTATTCCGGTTTTTATTCCGGCGGTAATTGTCATAGCACTAATGGTAGTAGGAACCATATCAAATCCTAGTCTAGCTGGTGAGGTTTTTTCGACGACGTTAGCTTATATAACCGAAACCTTTGGTTGGTTCTATATGTTAGCGGTCGCCTTATTTTTGATTTTTATTGTCTCATTAGCTTTTACGCGCTGGGGAAATATAAAACTTGGCCCCGATCATGCTGAGCCTGAATATAGCTTTCCAGCTTGGTTTGCGATGCTCTTTTCCGCAGGATACGGTATTGCTTTACTTTTCTTTGGTGTCGCAGAACCGGTATTGCATTATGCCTCGCCACCAACAGGCAGCGGAGAAACTATTGAAGCGGCTAAACAAGCTATGCAAATTGCCTATTTCCACTGGGGATTTCATATCTGGGCCATTTATGGTTTGGTTGGTTTGTGTTTAGCTTATTTTGCTTTTCGGCATGGTTTGCCGTTATCAATGCGCTCAACATTATATCCTTTGATTGGTGAGCGAATTCATGGCCCCATTGGTCATATTGTCGATATATTCGCGATTCTCGGCACCTTATTTGGTATTGCTACGACATTAGGTTTATCGGTTGCTCAAATTAACGCAGGGGTTAACTATTTATGGCCAAGCGTCGAAGTGGGTGTGCCTTTCCAAATTAGTGCGATTGCGGTGATTACTTGCTTAGCTCTATTTTCAGTGCTCGCAGGTATGGATAAAGGTGTTAAGCGTTTATCGATTATTAATATGCTGTTAGCGATCAGTTTGATGCTCTTCGTATTTATCGTTGGACCCACAATATTTATCTTAGAAACCTTTTTAGAAAATACGGGAAGTTATTTAAGTAATATTGTTGAACGAACATTTAGTCTGCAAGCTTATGAATCAAGCGACTGGATTGGTAACTGGACGCTGTTTATTTTTGGCTGGACGATAGCTTGGGCACCCTTTGTTGGGCTATTTATTGCCAAAATAAGTCGCGGCCGAACGATTCGACAATTTGTGGTCGGGGTTATGTTGGTACCGTCGATCTTTACCTTCCTTTGGTTCTCTATTTTTGGTGACACCGCCCTGCATCTGATTATGGTTGAAGGTTATACCTCACTCATTACCGATGTGCAGGCCGATCATGCTGTTGCGCTCTTTCAGTTGTTTGAGCTTCTGCCTCTCTCTTCCGTGGTTTCCTTTATTACGGTATTGCTGATCATCACCTTCTTTGTCACTTCATCAGATTCAGGCTCATTAGTGATTGATTCATTAGCATCGGGCGGTGCAATGCATACTCCAGTCTGGCAGCGTACATTCTGGGTGGTGACTCAAGGACTGGTTGCTTCGGTGTTACTGCTTGCGGGGGGACTCAGCGCCTTACAAACCGCCTCGATCGTTAGTGCCTTACCGTTTGCCATTATCATGTTAATTGGTGGTATTGGCATGTGGCGAGCGTTAGTGATTGAAGGGCATCATGAGACCAGTTTACAGCACGATATGAAGTTACCTGTGCATCTACAAGGCAAAACCAATTGGAAAAAGCGACTATCGCACCTTATTGATTTCCCGGCTAAAACTAGTGTGGAGAAATTCATCGAGCAGACCGGACTGGCTGCTATGAACACCGTTAAGCAGGAGCTTGAACATAAAGGTTGGCAAGCAAAAGTGACCTTTGATGATCTCAATACTCGCTGCATTATTGATGTTGAGAAAGCGGGCGAAGTGGAGTTTATTTATGAGATTCGTCTGCGTGCTTATGAGATGCCCGAGTTTGCTTCCGAGCAAGAGAAACAAACCGATGATGATTACTATTATCGAGCGGAAGTGTTTCTTCGTCGGGGAGGTCAAGCTTACGATGTTTATGGTTATGAAGAGCGCGATATCATCAATGATATTTTGGATCAATTTGAGAAGTATCTGCACTTTTTACATATTTCACCGGGGAGTTTGCCTTGGCGAATGGAAGAGCATGATGATGATTTACAAAGCGAAGATCCCACTACGGCAACGTCATCGGTTTAATATTGGCTTCGTGAGCTGAGAATCTAAGGACGCACTTGCCGTCTACCTGCAACGCCAAGTTGTTTGGGTATAGCAAAGTAATCAAAAAATCAGGCACGCTGCTTTGATGGGCGTGCCTGATTTTTACTCTGAATGATGCCGCGTTAAATAGCGATGAGCGGCTTCAACCCCCATATAACGGGCGAGCGTTCGTACCGGGACTTGACGTAAATCGACCATAATTAACCCATCTAATGAGTCGTTAAAATCAGGATCGACGTTAAAGCAAACCAAACGGCCATTTAAGCCTAAATATTGGCGCAATAAAACAGGGATGCTTTTGCCATCATCAATACGCGCGATCACTCGTGATAAAAGCTGCAGGTCTGCTAGGGCTGACAGTAAGCTGGCATTCCATAGCTGATAGGTACTCGATAGTGGGTGACTGGCACTGACTAAATTGGCCTGTTCTTGATCGTAATAGTGCAGTGTCATGGTATCGGCGAGTAATTGACGTGCAAGTTCACTGTAATCACTGCTGATGCTGACTGGGCCAAAAAGGTGTGTGTATTCAGGGTGGCGATCAATATAGGTCGCAATGCCTTTCCAGAGCAGCAGTAATGGCGCGACGCTTTTTTGATAAGCACTATCGACCACCGAACGCCCCATCTCAATAGATTTACCCATATTATCGATAAAACGCTGATCGTAATGAAACAAAGTGCGTGTGTATAAGCCATGCATACCGTGTCGCTCGACTAATTTATCGACCAATCCGAGACGATAAGCGCCAACTAACGCATGTTCTGTCCGATCCCAAATAAAAAGATGCAGGTAATCGCGATCAAAGTGATCAATATCTAAGGCAAGTCCAGTTCCTTCACCGACGTGGCGAAAATTCAACTCTCTGACTCGACCAATCTCATGCAAGATTGCCGGAATTTGCTCGGCACTGGCACAATATACGCTAAAGTGTTGATGATCCAATAAATGACATTCTTGAGGTAGAGTATCAATATCTTGTTGTAACATCTCGTCGCTCAGCCTTTCAACGACAGGTGGCAGGCTTCTATCTTGCTGCGTTTTATCGCGAGTTATCCAGCGCTGATTTTGTAATAAATAGGTGTTTAAGCGTAAATAATTAACCAGTTGTTGATCATCTAAGGTGGCGATTTCTGAGCAAGCAATGGTTTCTCCTATCGCTATTTCGATACAACTTTGCTGTTTGTTGAGTAGCTCTCTACCCAGTAAGAGTGTGCGAAGTAATGGATGTATCTTCCCAGCCATATAAAATCGTTTTGAGTTTTGGCCATCAATATAGATTGGTAAGACGGTCGCTTGATGTTTTTTCACTAAACGGCTGACTGATTGGCTCCACTCTTTATCCTCGACTCGCTGCGGTTTATTGTCTACCCACTGTGAGACTTCCCCAGCAGGAAACATCAATAAAACACCCCCATTGGCAAGATGCTGATGAGCTTGACGTAAGGCTGATAGATTGGCATGACTGGCATTCTCGCGGGCAAATACATCGATACCAATAAACAGCTCATCGATCTCTGGCACCGTTTTTAAATAGTGATTGGCGAGAATTTTGACGTCATTACGAACCGATAGCAGCAGTTCAGCAAGGATAATGCCTTCAACACATCCGAGAGGATGATTAGCGACGACAATGGTCGTGCCCGTTGTTGGTATTTGTGATACGCAGCCCTTAGTGACGCGATAATCAATTCCTAATATCTCTAAGGTAAAACGTAAAAATTCCGCGCTGGAGCATTGTGCGGGACGCTGATGATAAAATTTATCGAGTTGACTTAATCCTGTTGCCCATTCTGCAAAGTGTTCAGCCAGTCCAAAAGGGGTTTTACGGGGTAATTTAAAAGGGCTCGTAGATAGCATAACGTCCTCACAAACTGTGATCTTGACGTTATGCTAAGTGGGGTTTGTGTCAGCGAGGCGGCATTGTGATGAAGTTTTTATGGCGAAAGATTAAGCGGTTAAAGCCAGTCTTAGCGCAAACATCACAAACAGTGAGCCAATAAAAGTATTGGATAGCGTCGCTAGTTTTTTATGTTGTTTGACTTTATTCGTGATCCCAAAACCAGCAAAAATCAGTAACGAGAGATACAGCATGCTACACAGCTGCAAAATTGCGCCCAAAACTAAAAACGATAAACCGGTACTTTGCGCATTAAAATCAATAAATTGAATAAAAAATGAGACATAAAAAATAATCATTTTAGGGTTGAGGATACTCAGTCCTAACGCTTTAAAATAGATCCCTTTACTGCTTTGAACTGATTTCACCTCAGGCTGAGACTCTTTAACTCGTAAGCTCTGAGTAATGGTTTTTATACCGAGATAAAGTAGGTAAGCCGCCCCCAAATATTGAATGGCATGAAACAAGGCCGGTGAGTTTTTGACCACGGTAGCCACGCCCAAAAAGGCTAAAAAAATCAGCAGTGCATCACCAGTAAAGACGCCCATTGCCGCTTTATATCCGCCACGCACACCATACTTTGCGCTAGCCGTTAGCACGAAGATAGAATTTGGCCCTGGAACAATAACAATTAAAAAAACGCCGACCAAATAGGCCCAAAGGTTAACGATGCCAATGCTTTCCAACATATGATTCTTACCCAATAATATCAATCAAAGTACGCGGCTATACCCAAACGACTTAAAGTTGTAGCGGTGTTGGCTGCGCGTTCGTTCATCCCAAGCACATCGTGTATCGATGTTCATGGCGTTTTATGCACTTGCCGTTTTCTCTTCACTCTAAGAGGCTTTGGTATATAACCATTTAATAAAAATAGATTTTATTTTTCAAAAGGCCCTGAAGGAGTGACTAGGTTCCCTTGGATATGGCTCATTTCTAGGTCATTTTCGTGTATCATAACGCGCTTTTAAAAATTTGGAATATGTGACTGTTTGATTTGTCATTATTGGTGTTTTTATCTGGTTTTTTGTTTTTTAATTGAAATTAAAGTCCGATTATTGATTTTATTTTGAATTTTAATTTCAATAATTGGCCTTGATTTGGTGGTCGTTTGTTTTGTGAAGCATTCTTCGTTTTAAATGCTGACTAACCTTTACTTCTCAGTTTTTTATCCTGTTGGAATCCATTATTGAGTGAATGAGTGTGATGATGATAAGTAAGTTTTTTATCGTAGCCAAACGTTAAAGCAACCATGTAACAGCAATCTATTTCTCTCTTTCTTGTATTTATTTAGTTTATGTAGTGCAGGATATTAGCCTTTCTAATGTTTGATTAATATTATGAATTAAACTTATTTTATTTCACCGTATATTCTTCACGTTTGTAGGTAGTAGATAAGGTTAGAAAATGTCAGCAATTAGCGAGTTAGAGGTATTACTAAAGTCGATGTCACCACAGATCATCGAGGGCAATTACGTATTTTGTACCGTGAAGGGGCCGTTATCTGAGTATTGGCACCTAGATCCAATCGCAACATGTCGAGAGCAAGAGGGCTTAACTTTAGTGTTATTAGAGCAACAAGCCAAAGCCGCCCAACTCAAGTTTGATAGCGTTTTTAGCTTAATCACACTTACCGTGCATTCTAGTTTGGAGGCGGTAGGTTTAACCGCTGCGTTCGCGACTAAGTTAGCGTCTTATGGGATCAGTGCTAATGTGATTGCTGGTTATTATCATGATCATATTTTTGTGCAAAGCACTCTGGCTGAAAAGGCGCTACAGGCTTTGCAAGAATTTACTCAGCAAACAGATAATGAGAACACACAATGAAAGCACATCAACCAGTAGCACTAAAGCTCACCACTTTATCGGGGCGAAGAGTAACTTATTACCGAAAGGTCTCAGAATTGGCACAAGCTCTTGAATCTGGCGCAAAGCCTTTCTCTCTTGCGGTTATCAATAAGAATAATCACCGCTCTCATCGGTAATGATACAGAGTACTAAAAAGTAGCTTGAGTGAGAAAGAGAAGAGTGCATGCTCGGGGCTTACCTGACCCAAAATCGTCAGGTACAAAAAAAGGTTAGTAAACACTACGCTTACTAACCTTCTAAAATTTGGTGGCCCCTCGCAGACTTGAACTGCGGACCAATCGATTATGAGTCGACTGCTCTAACCACTGAGCTAAGGGGCCGATAGGTGTGTGATTATAGGGGAAGGCTGGGTGTCTGTCTAGCCGGAAAATAGGGTAATAGCGCTTAGTTTTTATTCACTTAGCATTTGGGGTAATAAAAAAGGCGAGCATTTGCTCACCTTTTAAACACGTTGGTTTTTAGTTATTCATCAAGGAAGCTGCGCAGAGTTTCTGAGCGGCTTGGGTGACGAAGTTTACGCAGTGCTTTGGCTTCGATTTGACGAATACGTTCGCGAGTAACATCGAACTGTTTGCCCACTTCTTCAAGAGTGTGGTCTGTATTCATATCAATACCAAAACGCATCCGTAACACTTTAGCTTCACGTGGTGTTAAGCCAGCCAGAACGTCTCTTGTTGCGGCTCTTAGGCTCGTTGCCGTGGCTGAGTCTAGAGGCAGTTCAAGCGTAGTATCTTCAATAAAATCACCTAGATGTGAATCTTCATCATCACCTATTGGCGTTTCCATTGAGATTGGCTCTTTGGCGATTTTGAGCACTTTGCGAATTTTATCTTCCGGCATTTGCATGCGTTCCGCTAATTCTTCAGGCAGAGGCTCACGACCCATCTCTTGCAGCATCTGGCGCGAAATTCGGTTCAGTTTATTGATCGTTTCGATCATGTGAACTGGAATACGAATGGTGCGCGCTTGATCAGCAATAGAACGGGTGATGGCTTGGCGAATCCACCACGTTGCATAGGTTGAGAACTTATAACCACGGCGATATTCAAATTTATCTACCGCTTTCATTAGGCCAATGTTACCTTCTTGGATCAGATCCAAAAATTGTAGACCACGGTTGGTGTATTTCTTGGCAATAGAAATAACCAAACGTAGGTTGGCTTCTACCATCTCTTTTTTCGCTCGGCGAGCTTTCGCTTCACCAATTGACATGCGACGGCTAATGTCTTTGATGCGGTTCACATCAAGTGAGGTTTCTTGTTCGATAATACGCAGCTTTTGAATAGAACGACGGATCATTTCTTCATTGGCGCGAATTTTTTCAACGTAAGGCTTATCGGTCGCAAGGACTTGATCTAGCCATGCTTCGCTCGATTCATTACCAGTAAATAGGGCGATGAATGACTTTTTCGGCATTTTAGCGACTTCGACCACGGTCTTCATGATCAAGCGTTCTTGAGTACGAACACGTTCCATTGAGTTACGCAGTGTGGTGACTAAATGATCAAACTGCTTAGGCGTTAGACGAAACTCGCGGAAGATATCCAGTACTAACTCAGAAGCTTGCTGAGTTGTTGAGCTGTCATTACCGTGTTCGTTGATCGCTAACTGTAAGTTTTGATATTTATTACGTAACTCAGTGAATTTTTCTAGTGCCAGTTCAGGATCGATACCAGTATCTTCTTCGGCATCGTCGGTGCTGTCACCATCTTCGTCTTCATCTTCGTCTTCATCGATGTCTTTACTGTCTTCGTCATCGAGATCAGCACCAGTCAGCTCAGAGCCGATGTGCGTCGCGGTTGGCGCAGTAGTTTCATCTTCATTCGGGTCAACAAAACCGGAAATCAGATCGGTTAGGCGTAACTCTTCTGCTTGAACTTTATCGAACTGCTCAAGAATATAAGGAATCGTACCGGGATATTCAGCAACGGCGCTTTGAACTTGGTTAATACCTTCTTCAATGCGTTTAGCGATATCAATTTCACCTTCACGAGTTAGCAGCTCTACGGTTCCCATTTCACGCATATACATGCGTACAGGATCGGTAGTTCGACCAATCTCGCTTTCTACGCTTGAAAGCGCTGCGGCAGCGGCTTCAGCGGCATCTTCATCAGTGATCGTGTTATCGTCGCTTAAAGCGAGATCATCGGCATCAGGAGCAGTTTCTACTACCTTAATACCCATGTCGTTGATCATCTGAATAATATCTTCCACTTGCTCAGAATCGACGATCTCAGCAGGTAGGTGGTCATTAACTTCGGCGTAGGTCAGATAGCCTTGTTCCTTGCCCTTGATGACAAGTAATTTTAGCTGTGACTGCGGATTTTGATCCATAGACGGTATCCAACTTCGTATCTGGTGAAAGAATAGTGTGCGAAATGCAAACCATGTATATTAACAAATTTATTCGTTGCTGACTATTTAAACTGGGTTACGCTTTCAATTCTAGCATTAATGCTATGAGCTCCCTTTTTTCATCGGTTGATAAACCGACGCTTCTTTCTTTCGCCTGCAAGTTTTCAATTTGTTTTTCTACACACTGGGCAAGAATTTTGTCCAATGAGTCTAAAAATAGTTCTTCTTGGTTGTCTTCGACAAGGGGGATTTCCCAACTTGCCAGACGAGACAGCAGTGCTTCATGTTCATTATTACGCCAATGCTCAAGCAATTGACCGGTAGTGATATGGGGGTGTTGCTGACAATTTTCAACCACATTGACCAGCAAACTTAAACCGGGAATGGCTAAGTGTTTGACACTCGACAATTCCGGCACCATTTCAGCATAGCTCGGATTTTGCACAAGCAAAGCGATAACTTCACGCATTGGGGTGCGTTTTAGCTCTTTGTGCGGTTGTGGTCGCTCGCTTGTTGGTTGAGTGCGACGTTGTTTTCCATGGCTCATAAAGCCCGTGAGTTTATCGAGCTTTTCATCCAACTCTTGTTGAAAGCCAATATCTGGGATTTTATTAATCAACTCATTCGCTAAGGTGCGTAGGGTTGATTTTCCTTCTACGGTACCTAAGTTGAGTTTGTGGGTCTCAATCAGGTTTTCAAAAAGATAACTCGAGAGCGGTTTTGCACTCTGTACGGCTTGTTCAAAATTTTCTTTACCGTGCTTTCTGATGTAGCTGTCAGGATCCTCACCATCGGGCAAGAAAAGAAACTTAAGAATATTGCCACTTTTAAGATAGCTTAGCGCATTTTCTAAAGCTCGCCAGGCCGCTTCTCTGCCGGCTCGGTCACCATCATAGCAACAGACAACGGTATTGGTTTGACGAAACAGCAGTTGTAAGTGGTCGCCAGTGGTCGCGGTACCCAGTGAGGCAACCGCATAATCAACACCATATTGGGCTAAAGCGACCACATCCATATAGCCCTCAACGACCAGTATCTGTACTGGATCGCGATGAGCTTGCATCACTTCATACAGGCCGTAAAGCTCTTTGCCTTTATGGAATATCGGCGTTTCTGGCGAGTTAAGGTATTTAGGTGTGCCATTGCCAATCACTCGACCACCAAAGCCAATCACGCGACCCCGGCGATCTCTAATCGGAAACATGACTCGACCACGAAAACGGTCGTAGCGTTTGCCACTCTCGTTCTCTATCAGCATTCCACCCGTCACCAGCATCTCTTGAGTTTGTGGATGCTGGCCAAAATTACGGCGTACTAAGTCCCACTCGTCAGGTACGTAACCAATGCCAAACTGTTGTGCTATATCACCGGATAAGCCTCGATCTTTGAGATACTCGATTGCGCCTCGCCCGGCTGGGGTTTTTAATTGCTGACGATAAAACTGTGCGATGTTACTTAGTAAATCATACAGTGTGCGTTTTTCATCGCTATTAACGCGCGGTGTTGAATTTGAGGCTGACTGACTGTTGTTGTAGCGCTCTTCACGTGGAACCTCTAATCCTAGATAAGAAGCAAGTTCTTCAATGGCTTCAGGGAATTCCAGTCGCTCGTATTCCATAAGGAAATCAATCGCGTTGCCATGCACACCACAACCAAAGCAGTGATAAAACTGCTTTTCTTGACTGACGCTAAACGAAGGGGTTTTCTCATTATGAAATGGGCAGCAAGCGCCGTAGTTTTTGCCCTTTTTTTTAAGTTTTACACGTGCGTCGATGATGTCGACAATATCGAGTCGAGCAAGGAGATCATCAATGAAACTACGAGGAATTTGTCCTGCCATACAACCTAAAAGAAAGAGAGAAAAACCAAAAGTGTAGATACGAACAAGCCGTGCCTACCAGAGGATAGCACGGCTTGATGCATTTGGGTGTGGGATTAAACGAGTTTAGCGCGAACTAAACTGCTTACTCTACCCATATCTGCACGCCCTTGAATATGTGGTTTGATCAGCGCCATCACTTTACCCATGTCTTGCATGCCACTGGCTTGAGATTCAGCCACCGCACTGTCAATCAGGGCGATAACGTCTTCTTCACTCAATGGTTGAGGCATAAATTCCTCAAGAACGGTGATTTCCGCTTTTTCCACATCTGCTAAATCTTGACGATTAGCAGCTTCATATTGCGTAACAGAGTCGCGACGTTGTTTAACCATTTTCACCAGCACAGCCAAAATGTCGTCGTCGTTCAGAGTAATCTGTTCGTCAACTTCACGTTGCTTAATGCCGGCTAAGGCCAAACGAATAGTGCCAAGGCGCGCTTTGTCCTTGGCTTTCATCGCTAATTTTTGCTCTTCTTTGAGAGTGTCAATCAGAGCCATAACTTTATTCCTTTTTTGGAATCAGTTATTAGTACAGGCGAACGCGACGAGCGTTTTCGCGAGCTAGCTTCTTAGCGTGACGCTTTTGAGCTGCTGCTTTAGCACGTTTGCGAACAGTAGTTGGCTTTTCGTAGTGCTCACGACGACGCACTTCAGAAAGGATACCTGCTTTTTCGCAAGAGCGCTTGAAACGACGTAGTGCTACGTCGAACGGTTCGTTTTCACGTACTTTAACTATTGGCATATGCCTTTCACCTCAGGGGTTAATTCGTTAACGCTGGTATTTTGTGGCCAAAGTAACAAGATAGCTTGTCGACTAGAGCGATAACCAGCTTGATCAAAAATGGTGCGGAATTTTAATCCTATCGTGACCGCTTTGTAAAGTACTTTGTTGTTTACTGTCTGTACAAAGTTTGTTTGTCATGCCAAGCCGAGGTAACATGAGCGGAATTTTGATTATTGGCGGCTGTTCGACCACGGTCAACAGCTTCTAGCAGACAGCATGCTGAGAATACTATGCGCATTATTGGAATTGAAACCTCTTGCGATGAAACTGGAATCGCGATTTATGATGATGAGAAAGGTCTTTTATCTCATCAATTGTATAGCCAAGTAAAACTGCACGCCGATTATGGTGGTGTGGTACCGGAGCTGGCTTCGCGTGATCACGTGAAAAAAACCATTCCACTGATTAAAGCCGCCATGGCGGAGGCTAAGCTGACTCCCACCGATATTGACGGCATAGCTTATACTGCCGGCCCCGGCTTGGTGGGCGCTTTATTGGTCGGAGCGACGATTGGTCGTAGTTTGGCGTATGCTTGGAATATTCCTGCGGTGGCGGTTCATCATATGGAAGGGCATTTGTTGGCGCCAATGCTGGAAGATAATCCACCGCCGTTTCCCTTTGTTGCGGTGTTGGTTTCTGGTGGCCACTCGATGATGGTGGAAGTTAAGGGAATTGGCGATTATACGATTTTGGGTGAATCGATTGATGATGCGGCAGGCGAAGCGTTTGATAAAACCGCTAAGTTGATGGGGCTCGATTATCCAGGAGGACCGATGTTGGCTCGCTTGGCAGAAAAAGGCACGCCTGGACGCTTTAAGTTTCCTCGCCCTATGACCGACCGCCCGGGCTTAGACATGAGTTTTTCAGGTTTAAAAACCTTTACAGCCAATACCATTGCTGCCAATGGTGACGATGAGCAAACTCGAGCTGATATTGCTTATGCGTTCCAAGATGCAGTGTGTGACACATTAGTCATCAAATGTCGACGTGCGCTCGAGCAAACTGGAATGAAACGTATTGTGATTGCTGGTGGGGTGAGTGCGAATAAGCAGCTACGTGCTGATTTAGCCAAGCTAGCCGAGAAAATTGGCGGTGAGGTGTTTTATCCGCGTACCGAATTTTGTACCGATAATGGCGCGATGATTGCTTATGCGGGGATGCAACGCTTAAAAAATGGTGATGTTACAGAGCTCAGTGTTCAAGCGCGGCCTCGTTGGCCGATTGACCAACTGACGCCGATTGCTTAATCAATCAAGCGGTAACGGTTCTCATTGGAAACGGTCATAGCCATGGCCGTTTTTTTATGGTTTTTTCTCGCCAACTTTCGGCTCTGTGCCGATAAAAAGACGCTTAATGTTCTCTTGATGACGAAGCACGATTAAGCAGCAGAGCATCGCGACGGGCAATGTATAGTGTGGTTTGATCATCCAGGTATAAAAAGGCGTCAATAAAACGGTTACCAGTGCGGCAAGGGAGGAATAACGGAAAATAAAGACCACCACTAACCAAGTGACAATGACCATGGAGGTTAATTCTAAGCCTATTGGTGCAATGGCGCCTAGTGCTGTCGCCACGCCCTTACCGCCTTTGAAATGGAAAAATAGGGGATACATGTGACCAAGGCAGGCCGCGATACCGATTAAGCCGAGCATGAGAGGATCAATGTTAAGGTAATAACCGCCCCAGACAGGAATCGTTCCTTTGAGCATGTCACAAATCAGCACTGCCAAGGCGGTTTTCTTACCGGCAATGCGCAGTACATTGGTGGCTCCGGGATTATGAGAGCCGACGCCGCGAGGATCAGGCAAACGCAGTAATCGGCAGATCAATACCGCACTGGAAATTGACCCCAGTAAATAGGCGCAAATAATCATGATCAGTGCTAGTGGCGTCATAGCGGCCTCTACCGTCGTTGTTTGGCTACGTATTGTTTGTAAGGTAAGCCAATGTTTAGCGGGGGACTCTCTCTAATGCGACGAATATCCCCTTCTTAATTGAAGCTACAGCGGTGTTGACTGCGTTCGTTTATCCCAATCACATATCATGGCGATGTACTCACTTGCCGACGGCGTGCAACCCCAAGTCGTTTGGGTATAGTCTCAGGATTTCTTTATTTTTAACGTGACCCAAACCTGATAAAAGTTGTCTTGGACGCGGTCATCACGTTAACTTTTCCTGCTGATAAAAAATGACAACCTGACGGTTTTTTAATGATGGCATGCGTTGCCGGTTATCATTGCAAGCAATTGTTAAATAGCCTGAAAAATAGTCATTAAGGCAATGAAGAAACAAAAAATCTTGAGAGTTTCGCATCAATAGGTGGTTTGGGTATATGATATCGTGATAAACCCCAATAGTCCGTTTTTTTACTCAATTTGGATATCCGACCAGCAAAAAGGAGGCAATATTGCCATGGATAAAGTTTTTATCGAGCAGTTAACTGTGGTCACAACCATTGGTGTTTATGACTGGGAGCAGACCATTAAGCAAAAATTAGTGCTTGATTTGGAGATGGCTCATAATAATCAACCTGCTGGCAAAAGCGATGATGTGGCTGATGCATTGGATTATGCCCAAGTCAGTCAAGCGGTGATTGAGCATATTGAACAGGGGCGTTTTTTATTGGTAGAGCGAGTTGCTGAAGAAGTGGCTGAGCTGATTATGCAGCGTTTTTCTGTGCCTTGGGTTAAGGTCCGTTTAACCAAGCCGGGAGCGGTAGCACAAGCAAAAGGGGTTGGTGTGGTGATTGAACGAGGACAGGCATGATCACTTGTTATATTGGTATTGGTTCCAATGTTCAACGTCATCGACATATTGAAGCTGGATGTCGTGAATTAGCGACGTTAACGGATCGACTGCGCTTATCGTCGGTTTATGAGTGCCCATCTGTCGGCTTTGATAGCCATGCTTTTTATAATCTGGTTGCGGAGATCACTACCACGCTCTCTTTACCCGTTTTGCTAGAGAAATTACGGGATATAGAACGGCGTTGGGGAAGAGAGATCAACGCAAAGAAGTTTCAAGATCGAACGTTAGATTTGGATTTACTACTTTATGGTGAGCAAGTCTCGAGCGAAGCGCCCGTCTTGCCAAGACGGGATATTTATCATTATCCTTTTGTTATCCAACCTTTGTACGAATTGTCGCCCCAGTTGCTGATTCCTGGCAGCGAGCAAACGGTTCAAGAGGTGTGGCAAGCAACGCCAGATCTCGACTCTTTAACTCTCATTCCTTTATGGTTTTCCATCCGTAAATCCGTTAATTAGAGAATAATCATGACTTATTTTGAAGCGTTTATATTGGCGTTGATCCAAGGCTTAACTGAATTCTTACCCATCTCTAGCTCTGCTCATCTTATTTTGCCTTCGGCTATTTTAGGCTGGGAAGATCAAGGTTTAGCTTTTGATGTGGCAGTGCATGTTGGCACCTTAGCTGCGGTGATCATTTATTTTCGCCATGAAGTGGTGAGCTTATTACGAGCATTTTTTGCGTCCATTTTCAAAGGTGATCGCAGCAAAGAAGCCAAACTGGCTTGGTTGATCATTCTCGCGACCATTCCCGCGTGTATTTTTGGTTTATTAATGAAAGATATTGTTGAGCTGTATCTGCGTAGTGCGTGGGTGATTGCCACAACGACGATCATTTTTGGCTTACTGCTTTGGTATGTGGATAGACATGCTCGTCTTGCCCAAGATGAGTATCAAGCGGGATGGAAGCAGGCTCTTTTTGTTGGTGTCGCACAAGCGTTAGCGATTATTCCCGGTACATCACGCTCAGGTGCAACCATTACGGCTGCGCTGTATTTAGGCTTTACTCGTGAAGCTGCGGCGCGATTTTCATTTTTAATGTCGATTCCAATTATTACTTTAGCTGGTGGATACTTAGGTCTTAAGTTAATCACGAGCGGTGAACCGATTCAGATTAATTTCTTAATTACTGGCGTGATCACCTCGTTTATTAGCGCCTATTTGTGTATTTTCTTTTTCTTAAAGCTCATTTCTCGAATGGGGATGACTCCTTTTGTGATTTATCGTTTAATTTTAGGTTTTGGATTACTTCTGTTTTTATCGATGAATTAATACTTTTTAGTCAGCAGCCATCCGTATTAAGCGCGGTGGTGTTGGCTAGGAGCGAGGATCGTTAACGCTACTCAGATAGGGCCTTTATGTGAGTAGCGATTGACTGACTTGTCGTCTCGCTTCAGAACCAAGTCGTTTGGAGATTATTGGTTAAACCGCTGGAGATAGTTGTTCATTGACAACGACTTAAACCGTGAGCTTACTCGCCTGATTTTGGCGCTTATGATATAAGTAAGCGGGCAAGTAAACTGTCAATGTAGACGGTACTTCTCATTAGGTACCGCTCCCATCAGTAAGGTGAAAAAGATGCGAGTATTGGCGATAGCCTTATTTTTGCTATTTGGCTGGCTGCAATACCATTTATGGTTAAGTAAAAATGGCATCGTAGACTTTCGAATGGTCTCGAGTGAAATTAACGTACAAGAACAAGTGAACAGTAATTTGCACCAACGAAACCAAGAGATGTTTGCTGAAATCGATGATTTACGGCAGGGGCTTGATGCGATTGAAGAGCGCGCCCGCCATGAGTTAGGAATGGTCAAAGACAATGAAACCTTTTATCGGATTATCGGTGAGGTAACGCCTTGAACGTTCCATTAATTACCGCCATTGTTCCCGCCGCTGGGATTGGCAGTCGAATGCAGGCTGATCGTCCTAAGCAATATCTCCTGCTTAATGGAAAAACGGTATTAGAGCATACGGTTGAGCAGTTATTGGCTCACCCACAGATAGGACAGGTTGTTATTGCTATCAGTCAGCAAGACCCTTACTTTTCTTCCTTATCATTAGCAAGTCATCCCCGAGTGAAGGTGGTCAATGGCGGAAAAGAGCGTGCAGAGTCGGTACTCAACGCGCTACGTTTGGTGGATGAACAGCAATTAGGCGAATGGGTGATGGCGCATGATGCGGCAAGACCCTGCGTCACTGAGCGTGATATTACGCAGTTAATTCAGCGTGCATTATCTCATCCGGTAGGGGCGATACTTGCTAGCCCTGTCCGCGATACGATGAAGCGTGGTGACGGGGACGGTAATATTTCGCAAACCGTTGAACGTCAAGCATTATGGCATGCGCTAACGCCGCAGATGTTTCGTTGTCAGCCTTTATTACAGGCGCTACAACAAGCCTTAGAACAAAAGGCGATCATTACCGATGAAGCCTCTGCTTTTGAGTGGCAAGGTTTGTCTCCAGGCTTAGTGAGCGGGCGAGCGGATAATATTAAAATTACTCAGCCAGAAGATCTGGCATTGGCTGAGTTTTATTTAAGTCGAAAAAAGGAAACAGCATGATACGTATTGGCCACGGTTTTGATGTGCATAAATTTGGCGGTGAAGGCCCGGTGATAATTGGCGGTGTTTCTATCCCTTATGAGCAGGGCCTGATTGCTCACTCTGATGGTGATGTGGCGTTGCATGCTTTGTGTGATGCGCTTTTAGGCGCGATTGCCGCCGGTGATATTGGCCGTCATTTTCCCGATACGGATGAGCAATGGAAAGGTGCTGATAGTCGAGCTTTACTGCGCGATGTATATCAACGTGTTCTCAAACAGGGGTATCAGTTGGGCAATGCCGATATTACGCTGATTGCTCAAGCGCCGAAAATGGCACCTTATATTGAATCGATGTGTCAAGTGATCGCTGAGGACTTACAAACAGCAACGAGTAACATTAATGTCAAAGCAACCACCACCGAACGGTTAGGCTTTACTGGCCGTAAAGAAGGGATCGCTTGCGAAGCCGTGGTATTATTAATAAAAGCTTAAGACTTGGTGAACGCTCTGCATGATCGAATGCGAGTCGTATACCGTCTGTTTATCTTACTCCTAGATTGTTATCGAACGATAGCGATGGGATACATTCACTGCCTACCATGAATTCAGGTTTTCGTTAACGAGCGTTGAGTAGGCAGATATTGGAATAAAAAATGACTGATCTTCTCTCTTCTCTGGCCTACTTATGTGGTCAGCCGACGGCGAAAGCAAAAATTAAAGCACGACCAGAGCACTTTAAAGTCACCGAAGATTTAGGGTATTCCTTTTCTGGTGAAGGTGAGCACGTCATGGTGTGCATTAGGAAAACCGGAGAAAATACCAGTTTTGTTGCGAATGAACTGGCCAAGGCGTGTGGTGTAAAATCTAAAGATATCGGCTGGGCAGGGCTCAAAGACCGACATGCTGTGACAGAACAATGGCTCAGTGTCTATCTTCCGGATGGAAAATTACCGAATTTGACTGCATTTGAAAAGCAATACCCAAGTATTCAAGTGCTGGCGATGACTCGTCATCATAAAAAGTTGCGTCCCGGTGATTTGCAGGGCAATCACTTTGAATTGACGCTCAGTGAAGTGAGCGATATCGATAATGTTGTGCAGCGTTTGCAGGTGCTTGCTGATCAGGGCGTACCTAACTATTTTGGTCAACAGCGCTTTGGTAAAGATGGCAACAATCTCCATGAAGCGCGGCGTTGGGGGCGTGACAATGTGCGCTCTCGTAATCAAAATCAACGTAGTCTGTATTTATCTGCTGCCCGTTCGTGGATTTTTAACCATATCGTCTCTGCTCGAATTCAGTCTGGATGTTTTGAGTCTTTTATTGCGGGCGATATAGCATTAAAAGACGGAGTCTCTGAACTGGTTAGCGACGATCAACTGACGCAATTCAATCAACAGTTAGCTGATCAGAAAGTCCAAATTACCGCGGCACTGGCGGGAGATAATGCTCTACCCACTCAAGGTGCTGCGCAAGCCTTAGAGCAACAAGCACTCGATGCAGAGCCGGATCTAATGAAACTGATTCGCGGCAACCGGATGCGTCACGACAGACGAGTGATTGCTTTACATCCTCAGCAACTTCAGTGGCAAGTCGACAATAATAATATATTGCTTAGCTTTACTTTGGATGCGGGCAGCTTTGCGACCTCTATCGTCCGTGAATTAATTGAAGAAATTCCAGTTGAACGAGTTTATGACTAATAAAAAATTAAAAATTTTATTGAGTAATGATGATGGTGTCTATGCCGAAGGTATTCGGGCGCTGGCTTATGCATTAGCCGATTTGGCTGAGATTATCATTGTTGCTCCGGATAGAAATCGCTCAGGTGCCTCAAATTCTCTGACTTTAGAGCAACCATTACGAGTAACAAAAATTGAGCCGAATACCTATTCTGTACAAGGTACGCCAACCGACTGCGTTCATTTTGCTCTTAACGAATTACTCAAACATGATTTACCCGATTTAGTATTAAGCGGGATTAATCATGGAGCTAACTTAGGGGATGATGTGCTTTATTCTGGGACGGTTGCTGCGGCCATGGAAGGGCATTTTCTGGGCGTACAGTCGATTGCCTTCTCTTTGGTCGGTAATACCCATTTTGCGACAGCAGGTAAGATTGCTCGTCAAATCGTCTTGCAGCACTTATCCTCACCCATTCCAACGAATCGATTGATTAATATAAATATCCCAGATGTTCCTTTTGATCAATTAACCGGAACGCAAGTCACCCGACTTGGTGCTCGTCATCATGCTGAAAATATGATCAAACAAAAAGATCCACGAGGGCATGAGATCTACTGGCTCGGACCTCCAGGAAGAGAGCAAGACGCGGGAGAAGGCACCGACTTTTATGCGGTTGAGCAAAAATGTGTGTCAGTGACGCCGATACTGGTTGATTTAACTGCTCATGAGTCGCTCGGTGCAATGGCGACGTGGTTAAAGGTATAAAAGATGAGTAATCCTAAGGCGGATAAACTGATTGAGTATTTAGTGCGGCAAGGAATTGATGATCAAGCGGTATTATCGGCCATCCACGCTTTGCCGAGAGAGCGGTTTGTGTCACAAGCGATGATGCATCAAGCTTATGATAACCATGCGTTACCGATTGGTCTTGGACAAACGATCTCACAACCTTACATTGTGGCCAAAATGACTCAAATATTGTCTTTAAAGCCACATAGCCGAGTTTTAGAAGTTGGCACCGGATCGGGGTATCAAACGGCGGTACTTGCTCAATTGGTTGATCACGTTTTTTCGATTGAACGTATTAAATTTTTACAATGGGAAGCGAAACGCCGTTTGAAACAATTGGATATTTATAATGTCTCAACTAAACATGGCGATGGCTGGCAAGGCTGGGCGGCTAAAGCGCCTTTTGATGCGATTATCGTCACGGCGGCCGCTCCGATTGTTCCGCAAGCTTTACTTGAGCAGTTAACCGATGGTGGCCGTTTAGTGATTCCAGTCGGAGAGGAAGAGCAGCAATTGCTGTGTATTATTCGTCAAGGTGATGAATGGATAACTCAAAGCGTAGAAACGGTACGTTTTGTACCTTTAGTGGCAGGTGAATTAGCTTAATGAAAAAGTGGCAGTGTCGAAATGGATGGCTGATTGGTTTGTGCTGCTTACTATTTGGTTGTGCGGTTAACACACCTGCGCCAGTTTCGGGGCTGAACAAAGACTATAACTCAATACCTCGTGGCAGTTATCGAGGCAGTTACTATGAGGTAAAAAAAGGCGATACCTTATACTTTATCTCTTATATTACTGATAAAGATGTTAACGATATTATTCGTTTTAATCGCCTACAAGCGCCTTATGTGATTCACCCTGGACAAAAGCTGCGTTTATGGGGACCAGTGTATACACCTCCTGCTTATGCGGGAACGGGGGCTGGACCTCGGCCTAAAGCGAATGTCAGTTCGGTTGGTAGCGTTGCTTCGGCGTCGACACCTGTGGTTGTACCAGCACCTGTTGTTATCGCTCCCTCGGTGCCCGTGAAGAGCAAAGACTCTAATCCTGTATCGATCTCTCAAAACAGTAAGAAACCCCCTACAACGGTCAACAAATCACCTACAACGCCTATTGAACAACCGAAAACAAACAGGTATGTTGAAACTATACCCAAAGTAAATGTTACTAATCAGCCTGTCACTAAACCGACACAAAATAACGATAAAATCGCTAAGTGGCTATGGCCAACCAAAGGGAGAGTAATTAAAGGTTTCTCCGCAGGAGATCAAGGAAACAAAGGTATTGATATTGCAGGTCAGCGAGGTCAATCGATTGTTTCTACCGCGGCTGGGACGGTGGTGTATTCAGGTAATGCGCTACGCGGCTACGGCAATTTGATCATTATTAAGCACAATGATGACTATCTGAGTGCCTATGCTCACAATGATCAACTGCTGGTTCAAGAAGGTCAGAATGTAACTGCCGGTCAAAAAATCGCGACCATGGGCAGCTCAGGAACCACCAGTGTTCGCTTACATTTTGAAATTCGTTACCAAGGTAAGCCAGTGAATCCACAACGCTACTTACCATAAACATGCTTGTGATGAGTTATGTAGCCGACATTTGAAGTTATAATGTCTTGCTAGCTCGCCAGGGGAGGCGTTATAAGTATCAGCAATTCAGTCACTAAAGTCGAAGATTTTGATTTTGACCCTGAAGTTATCAACGCAGCGGAGTCTGACGTTGAGCAACTATCCGCCACTAACCTCAAAGAAGAATACGATGCATCGAGCAAAAGCTTAGATGCAACACAGATGTATTTGAGTGAAATTGGTTTTTCACCCCTTTTAACCGCCGAAGAAGAAGTCCTTTACGCTCGACGTGCATTACGTGGTGATGAGGCCGCGCGCAAGCGAATGATTGAAAGTAACTTACGCTTGGTGGTGAAAATCTCTCGCCGTTACAGTAACCGTGGTCTAGCGTTGCTCGATTTGATTGAAGAAGGCAACCTAGGCTTGATCCGAGCCGTTGAAAAATTTGATCCAGAACGAGGTTTTCGTTTTTCGACTTATGCCACGTGGTGGATTCGTCAAACCATCGAACGGGCGCTGATGAATCAAACTCGTACCATTCGTCTACCGATTCATGTCGTCAAAGAGCTCAATATTTATTTGCGCACAGCACGTGAACTTTCACAGCGTTTGGACCATGAACCTACGGCAGAGGAAATTGCCGCTGAGCTGGACAAGCCAGTTGAAGATGTCAATAAAATGCTACGTTTGAATGAGCGGATCAGTTCTGTTGATACTCCGATTGGTGGCGATGGCGATAAAGCATTGTTGGATATTCTGCCAGACTCTAATCACTCTGATCCGGAAGTATCGACTCAAGATGAAGATATCCGCTTATCCTTACTTAATTGGCTCGATGAGCTCAATCCAAAGCAAAAAGAAGTCTTAGCGCGCCGTTTTGGATTACTGGGTTATGAACCTTCAACGCTGGAAGAAGTTGGGCGAGAAATTAATCTTACCCGTGAGCGAGTCAGACAGATCCAAGTAGAAGGCTTACGTCGCCTACGCGAGATCCTCGTTAAACAAGGGCTGAATATGGAAGCTTTGTTTGATGTCGATAACGACAATTAATTGGCTTTAATGATGTAGAAAAGGCACCTCGACGGTGCCTTTTTGCTTTAATACTGCTGTATCTATAAGCATTTTTTTAAGCGATATAGGGCTTCTAATGCTTGACGTGGCGTCAGCTCATCGGGATCAATACCGGCGAGTAGCTGTTCAACTTCACTTGGTTCAGGAATTAAGCTCATTTGATCAGTTATAGCCAGTGATGCTGATGGTTTCTTGGTCGTCTCTCGCTGTTGCTCAAGTTGTGCGAGTTTATTTTTGGCATTGGTAATCACAGCCTTAGGTACGCCCGCTAAGCTCGCGACGGCTAAACCGTAGGATTTACTGGCCGCCCCTTCTTGTACGGCGTGCATGAAGGCGATGTTTTCACCATGCTCAACCGCATCGAGATGAACATTCGCCAAGTGCGGTAAAGTGCTGGGCAGTTCAGTTAACTCAAAATAGTGAGTAGCAAATAGGGTCATGGCTCCAATTTTGGTGGCTAACCATTCGGCACTGGCCCACGCTAAAGAGAGCCCATCATAAGTGCTGGTGCCTCGACCAATCTCATCCATCAATACCAAACTATGCTGGGTTGCATTATGTAGGATATTTGCGGTTTCGGTCATTTCGACCATAAACGTGGAACGACCTGAAGCCAGATCATCAGAGGCGCCAATCCGAGTGAAAATCCGATCTAACAAACCAATCGTCGCCGATTGCGCTGGGACATAACTGCCCATGTGCGCCATCAAGGCGATCAAGGCGGTTTGGCGCATATAGGTCGATTTACCCCCCATGTTCGGCCCGGTAATGATCAACATTTTACGTTGCTGGTGGAGCGTGATTGGGTTAGCAATAAAGGGATCGTTCATCACTTGCTCAACCACCGGATGGCGACCGGCTTGAATCTGTAAGCCAATATTCTCGGTTAAGGTTGGTCGACAATAATCCAAGCTTTCTGCTCTTTCGGCTAAATTTTGTAGTACGTCCAACTGTGAAAGGGCTGAAGCTAACGTCTGCAAACACTCTAAGTGAGGCAGTAACAGATCAAACAATTGTTCCCAAAGCTGTTTCTCTAATGCTAAAGCTTTTGATTTGGAATTTAATACTTTGTCTTCATGTGCTTTGAGCTCAGGAATAATGTAGCGCTCAGCATTTTTTAAGGTTTGGCGACGAACATAGTGCGGTGGCACCAGTTGGCTTTGTCCGCGGCTGACTTGGATATAAAAGCCGTGGACATTGTTGTAACCGACTTTCAAGCTGTCAATGCCGTGACGTTCACGTTCATCGGCTTCTAATTGATCGAGATACTCGGTAGCACCTGCGGCTAATTTACGCCACTCGTCCAGTTCCGCATCATAACCATCAGCAATCACGCCACCATCACGGATCACCACTGGAGGGTTGTCTTTTATCGCTCGTTCCAGCAGTTGGGAGAGCACTTCAATGGGCTGGGCATCTTGACGTAATTGACATAAATACGGATGTCTAAGCGACGCCATTTGCTGGTTGAGTTCAGGTAACTGCTGCAGCGCATTTCTCAGGCGAGCTAAATCACGTGGGCGAGCAGAGCGCAGTGCTAAACGAGCCAAGATACGCTCGATATCGCCAATTTGTTTTAATATTGGGGAAAGTTCAGCAAATAGCGCGTCTTGTTTGAGCTCGGTTATCCCATCCAAACGTTGATTGATGGTGTCGATATGACGCGTAGGTTGGTGAATCCAACGTTTGAGCATACGGCTGCCCATCGCGGTTGCACAGTGATCTAAGACTTCAGCTAAGGTGTGCTCTTGTCCGCCCGCTAAATTTTGGGTTAATTCTAAGTTACGACGAGTCGCTGCATCTAAAATAACCGATTGATCTTGGCGATCAAAAGTCAGAGCACGAATATGGGGTAGGGCGGTGCGCTGAGTATCTTTTACGTATTGAATTAAGCAGCCCGCTGCACATAAACCGAGTTTGGCTTTTTCTACACCAAAACCAACCAAGTCACGAGTGCCAAATTGTTGATTCAATTGTTGTTTTGCGGTGTCGAGTTCGAATTCCCAAATCGGGCGGCGTCGGTTACCTTTGCGATTGGCTAGAACCTGTACAGGGCTAAAATCCTCAGGAAAGAGCAATTCGCGCGGTGCGGTGCGTTGCAGTTCAGCGCACATTGATTCTACCGAATCTGGTTCAGATAGTTGAAAACGGCCAGAGGTGATATCCAAGGTCGCATAACCAAATTTACCGCCCTGATGATAAATCGCCGCAATCAAATTATCGCTACGCTCAGACAATAAGGCTTCGTCAGTGATGGTGCCAGGGGTAATAATGCGTACCACTTTGCGTTCAACCGGCCCCTTACTGGTCGCCGGATCGCCTATTTGCTCGCAAATAGCGATGGATTCTCCCAACTGCACTAGTTTGGCTAAGTAGCCTTCCACAGCATGATAAGGTACGCCAGCCATGGGGATTGGTTCACCGGCAGAAGCGCCGCGTTTAGTGAGAGAGATATCTAATAATTGCGAGGCACGTTTTGCATCATCATAAAACAGCTCATAAAAATCACCCATGCGATAAAACAGCAAAATATCGGGGTTTTCTGCTTTGAGTTTAAGATACTGCCTCATCATCGGGGTATGAGATGAGGAAGACTCGATGCAAGAAGCGTTGGATGTACTCATGGTATTAGTTACTCGGTTAGCCAGTTGTTTGTTCTGAGCGTCAACAACTCAGCCGCAGAGGATAACAAACTTCACTATTAATGAGCAATCAACCGATGGGGCAGGTAGTGAATGACATGATGAACAGGCTCATCATGTCATTTAAAAATACTCTTTTGGTTTCAAGAAAATAGACCAGAAGAGAGATAACGATCGCCGCGATCACAGACGATTGCGACAACCACTGCCCCCGGGTTCTGTTTAGCGATTTGTAACGCGGCAAATACGGAGCCCCCAGAGCTTACACCAGCGCAGATCCCTTCTTGAGTCGCTAATGCTCGCGCCGTTTGAACAGCATCCTGTTCGCTGATATCCATCACCACATCGACCCGAGACTGTTCAAAAATCCCCGGTAGATACTCCTTTGGCCAGCGGCGGATTCCAGGTATCGAGCTGCCTTCAGACGGTTGCAGGCCGATGATTTGGATTTGCGGGTTTTGCTGTTTAAGATAACGTGACGTACCCATGATGGTGCCGGTTGTCCCCATGCTAGAGACAAAATGAGTAATCAGTCCTTGGCTTTGCTGCCAAATTTCGGGTCCGGTTGACTGAAAGTGCGCCAAGGGATTATCTGGATTATTAAATTGATCCAGCACTTTGCCTTGACCTTGGGCTTGCATTTGCAGAGCTAAATCACGAGCGCCTTCCATGCCTTGTTCTTTACTGACCAGAATTAATTCACAGCCGTAGGCACGCATGGAATCTTTACGCTCTTGGGTTGCGTTATCAGGCATGATTAAGGTCATTTTGTAGCCTTTAATCGCGGCAGCCATGGCTAAGGCGATGCCTGTATTACCACTGGTGGCTTCGATGATCCTATCTCCAGGATGAATATCACCGCGCTTCTCAGCCTGAACAATCATATTCAATGCCGGACGATCTTTGACTGAACCTGCCGGATTGTTGCCTTCCAGTTTGACTAAAACGGTGCTCGAGCTATCTTGAGCTAATCTTTGTAAACGAACTAATGGCGTTTGTCCGACATACGCTTCAATGGTTGGAAAATCAGTCACATGTTTATCCTTAGTCATTTATCTTTTGATTAAGCAGTACACCGCTGGTTGTCTGAGTGATGGAGGTGTCGTTCAGACTAAGCTGTTTTATCACACTTCGGTCATCTGTCTATTATAAAACTGACGGTTTAATCGACATACAATTTATTGCTAGATTTTATTCCAAAAAGTTCTATTAATAAGCTTTGTTATAATCCATTTACCTAATACTCTAAGCAACAGGAAGCCATGCTGGCAACGGGAATTGTGGAGTATTAAATATGAAGTTTATTAAATCGGCGTTAGCCACATTACTCATGGTTGGAACATTCAATGTTTCAGCCGCCGATCAAACCATTCTTAACTCATCGTATGATATCGCTCGTGAGCTTTTCAATGCTTATAACCCGCTATTTGCTAAGCATTGGCAAGAAAAAACTGGGCAAACGGTAGAAATACGCCAATCTCATGGCGGTTCTTCCGCTCAAGCTCGTTCTATTTTACAAGGGCTTGCAGCGGATGTGGTGACTTTCAACCAAGTTACCGACGTCCAAGTTCTGCATGATCGGGGAAAATTAATCGACGCTAATTGGCAAGATAAATTTCCTAATGCGAGCTCACCTTATTATTCAACAACCGCATTTTTAGTTCGCAAAGGTAACCCGAAAAATATTCAGAACTGGGATGATTTGGCTCGCGACGATGTGTCATCCGTATTCCCGAATCCAAAAACTTCCGGTAATGCGCGTTACACCTATTTGGCCGCGTTAGGTTTTGCCCAGCAAGAATTTGGTGTCGATAATCAAGCCGAACAAGACCGATTTTTAAGACAGTTTCTTGCTAATGTCGCGGTATTTGATACCGGAGGTCGAGGGGCAACCACTTCTTTTGTTGAGCGTGGCCTTGGGGACGTATTGATTACTTTTGAATCTGAAGTTAATAATATTCGTCAGCAGTACGGTATGGATGATTATCAAGTCGTGGTGCCTAAAACTTCTATTTTGGCTGAATTTCCGGTAGCGGTTGTCGAGCGTACCGCTAAACGTAAAGGCACTTATGAGGTTGCTCACGAATACCTCTCTTACTTATACAGCGAAGAGGCACAGCGTTTATTGGCTGGTTTCAGCTATCGAATCCATGATGAAAAAGTGAAAGCCGAGTTTGCCGATCGTTTTCCTGATGTCGAATTATTAACGGTAGAGACTATTGCGGGTGGTTGGGAAAAAGCCATGCAAGACCATTTTGCCAATGGCGCTAAACTGGATCAGCTACAACGTCGTTAACCGATGATTCGCCACTTAGTTTTACTAATCTAACTCAGTGGCTATTTTACTTACGCTTAAGTTTTTGCAGAGGGTTTATGAGCCGTTCTCTCACGCGACCACGTCATAAACGAGTATTGCCCGGTTTTGGGGTCAGTCTCGGGACCTCACTATTTTTTATCAGTTTAATTTTATTACTGCCGGCGAGTGGCTTAATTATCCAAACCAGCAATATGTCTTGGGCAGAATATTGGCAGGTGATCGCCGACCCAAGAGTGGTGGCCAGTTATAAAGTTACCATTGTAGCCGCGTTGATTGCCTCGTTATTTAATGGCTTGCTAGGACTATTGCTGGCTTGGGTTTTGGTTCGTTATGACTTTTATGGCAAACGGATCCTGGATGCGTTAGTCGACTTACCCTTTGCGCTCCCCACGGCAGTGGCAGGAATAACCTTAGCGACGCTGTACTCAACCAATGGATGGGTAGGAAGTGTGCTTAGTGAACTCGGGATCAAGGTCGCTTACACCCCTTTAGGGATTGTATTAGCAATGGTGTTTACCAGTTTGCCTTTTGTGGTTCGTACGGTTCAGCCTGTGTTAGAAGAGATTTCTAAAGAGGAGGAAGAAGCCGGTATGACCCTTGGTGCGACGGATCGAGCGGTGTTTTGGCGAGTGATCATGCCGTCGTTAAAGCCCGCTCTGCTGGTTGGTGTCGCGCTTTCATTTACGCGCAGTTTAGGGGAGTTTGGCGCGGTGATCTTCATTGCTGGCAACATGCCTTATGTGAGTGAAATTACGTCATTAATGATTTTTGTGCGTTTGCAAGAATTTGATTTTCCTGCGGCGAGCGCGATTGCTTCGGTGGTGCTACTTGCTTCTTTGTTATTACTGTTGACGATCAATGTATGGCAAGGTGCTTATTTACGTCGTATTCATGGGCGTTAAGGAAAAGGCGATGAAAGGATTACAGCCGAAACGAGTCGGTGAAACGCCTTGGGTGAAATGGAGCCTGATTGGATTGGCGCTATTTTGGGTCACTTTACTTTTAGTGATCCCATTAGTCAGTATTTTTCAGCAAGCGTTCGCAAGTGGTTTATCGGCTTACATTGGTCATTTACTCGAACCCGATACGCACCATGCGATCAGTTTGACGTTATTGGTTGCCTTGTTGACGGTGCCTATTAATTTGGTGTTTGGGGTGTTGCTCGCTTGGGCGGTGACGCGTTTTGAATTTCCAGGACGTAAAGTACTGACCACGATCATTGATATTCCATTTGCCGTTTCTCCCGTCGTTGCAGGTTTGTTGTATTTACTGCTCTATGGAAGTAACGGCTGGTTAGGTGAATGGCTGTTTGAGCGTGATTTACAGGTGATGTTTGCCTGGCCGGGTATCGTATTGGTCACGGTGTTTGTTACCTGCCCATTTGTTGCCCGAGAGCTGATCCCTCTGATGCAACAGCAAGGCCGTTCGGATGAAGAAGCGGCGGTGATTTTGGGCGCATCGTGGTGGCAACTGTTTCGTCGAGTGACGTTGCCGAACATAAAATGGGCCCTTATTTACGGGGTGATATTAACCAACGCCAGAGCGATTGGCGAATTTGGTGCAGTGGCGGTGGTGTCTGGCAATATCCGTGGTGAGACCAATACCCTTCCTTTGCATGTCCAAGTCTTGTATGAAGATTACCAATCGCAAGCGGCGTTCGCGAGTGCGTCATTACTGGCGTTTATCGCCTTGTTAACATTAGTGTTAAAAGCGATTGTTGAGTGGCGACAAGAACATAATCAAAGCAAAACCAAGAGTGAGCAAGAGACGGTATGAGTATTCGTTTAGATAATATTTCCAAAAACTTTGGAGCATTTCAGGCTTTATCACCGCTCTCTTTACACATTGATGATGGCGAAATGATAGGCTTACTAGGCCCATCTGGCTCAGGAAAAACCACTTTATTGCGTATTATCGCTGGCTTGGAAGGGGCGGATACTGGACACATTCATTTTCGTGATCGTGATGTGACCCATGTTCATGTTCGTGAACGCCGAGTTGGGTTTGTATTTCAAAATTACGCCCTGTTCCGGCATATGACGGTTGCGGATAATGTGGCCTTTGGTTTACAAGTGATGGATCGTCGTCAGCGTCCAACGTCGACTGAAATCTCTCGACGAGTCAAACAACTGCTTGAGATTGTTCAACTTGGTCATTTGGCCGATCGCTATCCAGAGCAGTTGTCAGGTGGACAAAAACAGCGTATCGCGTTAGCTCGAGCATTGGCCACTCAACCAGAAGTGTTGTTATTGGATGAGCCGTTTGGTGCGCTCGATGCCAAAGTTCGTAAAGAGCTACGTCGCTGGCTACGCAGTTTGCATGATGAGCTCGGCTTTACCAGCGTTTTCGTCACCCACGATCAAGATGAAGCCTTGGAGCTTTCGGATCGTGTGGTGGTGATGAGTAATGGTCGAATCGAACAAGTCGATACCCCTGTTCAGTTATACGCTGAGCCAAACAGTCGTTTTGTGTTCGACTTTTTTGGTAATGTAAATGTTTTTCCTGCTCAGTGGCAGGATCCCCATTGGAAAAATGAGCAGGCTTTTATTTTGCCGCCTCAACAGAGAGCGATTCAACAAACTGGGACGCTTTATGTTCGTAGTCATGAGTTGAGTGTTTCTCTCAAAGAGAACAGTCAAGCGTGTTTACCTTGTGAAGTTTTGTCGATTAATCCTGTTGGTGCAGAGGTTCGAGTCGAGCTTGCGCCTATTGGTTGGCAAAGCCCTGAACCATGGGAAGCGAAACTGACTCATCGCGCTTTAAATGAACAGCCTATTGCTCGCGGTGACAAAGTATTTGCTACGCCACAGGTGGGGTATTTTTTTGACGAACAGAGTCAGTCTCCTCAGGTGATTCGCTGGCCGTTCCTTGATGCAGACAGTTTGATGTTTGAAATTTAAGAGTCATCATGACGGTGTGGTGTGAAGCAATGGGTACCGAATGGTGCCCATTATGTTTTATGATGTTTGGGTGGTTGGATTAAAAATAAGTAGGGGTAGCATGAATCACATCGTCGCACTAAGCCAACAAGTCGGGCAGCAGTTATTGGCTGCTCAGCAAATGATGACTAGCGCTGAGTCGTGCACGGGCGGAGGTGTTGCCTTTGCCATCACCGATACCGCAGGCAGCTCGGCTTGGTTTGATCGCGCTTTTGTCACTTACAGTAATCAAGCTAAACAAGAGATGCTCGGTGTGCGTTCACAAACGTTGCTTGAATATGGCGCGGTTTCTGAACCGGTGGTCGTGGAAATGGTCCACGGAGCACTATTGCATTCACAGGCGACCATCGGCGTAGCGATCAGTGGTATCGCTGGGCCATCAGGAGCGACGGATGATAAGCCCGTCGGCACCGTATGTTTTGCTTGGGCGAGTAACCAAGGTTGGCAGAGGGTGGAAACGGTTTATTTTCAAGGAGATAGAGCGAGTGTTCGCGAGCAGGCGATCATCCATGCGTTGCAAATCATCAGTGACCATTTATCTTCAACGATTTGAGCTGAGGCGCAAAAATCTTCATACAGCTCTGGACACTGTATGAATCAACAGTATAATAAGTGGCAAGTTGACGATAACGTCGCACTCAATCGCGAAACCTTTCACCGTAAGGTGACAGTCTGGAGAAAGTAATGGACGAGAATAAACAAAAAGCCTTAGCCGCAGCGCTTGGTCAAATTGAAAAGCAATTCGGTAAAGGATCTATCATGCTGCTGGGTGATAACCGCACGATGGATGTCGAGACGATTTCAACCGGTTCTCTTTCTCTCGACATCGCCTTGGGTGCTGGCGGTCTACCGATGGGGCGGATTGTTGAAGTTTATGGTCCTGAATCTTCGGGTAAAACAACTTTAACTCTTGAGTTAATTGCTTCTGCACAACGTGAAGGTAAAACCTGTGCGTTTATTGATGCTGAACACGCTCTTGATCCTATTTATGCTCAGAAGCTGGGTGTGAAGATCAACGATCTACTTGTTTCTCAGCCAGATACTGGTGAGCAAGCACTGGAAATTTGTGATGCACTGGCGCGTTCTGGTGCGGTCGACGTCATCGTCGTTGACTCTGTTGCTGCGCTAACACCGAAAGCCGAAATTGAAGGTGAAATGGGTGATAGCCACATGGGCCTCCAAGCTCGTATGCTTTCTCAAGCGATGCGTAAGCTGACAGGTAACTTGAAGCAGTCGAACTGTATGTGTATTTTCATCAACCAAATTCGGATGAAAATTGGCGTGATGTTTGGCAACCCAGAAACCACAACGGGTGGTAATGCGCTTAAGTTCTACGCTTCAGTTCGCTTAGATATTCGTCGTACAGGCGCGATTAAAGAAGGCGAAGAAGTGGTGGGTAATGAAACCCGCATTAAAGTCGTTAAAAATAAAATCGCCGCCCCGTTTAAAGAAGCCAATACTCAAATCATGTACGGACAAGGGTTTAACCGTGAGGGCGAGTTGGTCGATTTAGGGGTTAAACATAAGCTGATTGAAAAATCCGGTGCTTGGTACAGCTACAATGGCGATAAAATTGGCCAAGGTAAAGCCAATGCTTGTAAGTTTTTGCGTGAGCATCCTGAAGCCAGCAAGGCGATTGATAGCAAATTGCGTGAGATGCTACTCAGCCCTGAACAAGTTCCGCTTGATGAGCCTGAATTTGGTGTCATACCTGAGCAGGAAGAAGAGCTGTAATCTAATCCCTGACCTATCTTTAAGCCCTGCTTTGCAGGGCTTTTTTATTGTCATCCCTAAACCACCGCCTTGGGCGGTGGTGATTGAACCTTGGGGCTATTGCCCGAAGAAGTGCCCATGTTAGAAGTAAACCTCTTATTCACCATAAATAAGAGGAAACAAAAAACATGGGCGATTACAGAAGTTCATCACATGTCCAATTTTTGGGCAAGAGGTTACTTTGTTGATACGGTTGGCGTAAATGAAGAAATCATCAGACGGTGCGTCAGACACCAAGACAAGAAAGATCAAGAATATGAGGCGCAGTTAGAGTTGAAGATGAACTAACAGCGCGAGTATGCCCCCTTTCAGGGGGCTGTAAACCAAAGCCGCCTTCTAAGAAGGCGGATTTTTACTTGGAGCTAAATCTATGCATTGCCCTTCATCCTCCCGCTATCCCAATCGAAATAAAAGTGCCTCATCACCGAGTCATCCTAAAGAAACCGCTCTTCGAATCTTGTCGCGTCGAGATCACAGCGAATACGAGCTTATCCAAAAATTACTCCTTAAGGGTTTTAGCCGTGAAGAGATACAACCAGTGATGATGTATTGCCAAGACTATGGCTATCTTGATGATTTACGTTATGCCTTAAGTGCTATTCGCCAAGGCATGAACAAAGGCCATGGTGAGCGGAGAATTCGTCAGTTATTGCAGCAAAATCGAGTTGCCGATGACGTGGTTAATATCGCGTTAGAGCAGCTTGCCCCCGATTGGTTTGAACTCGCCAAACAGCTAGCAGAGAGGAAGTTTAAAGTTCAACCTGCGATTGAAGCCAAAGAACAGGCAAAGCGGGTGCGATTTTTGCAGTCTCGAGGATTCAGCTTTGAACAGATTCACTACGCTTTGAGTGATCAAGAAGAGGCAAACTAAACGTTAATTAATCGTCTATCACGCCTCTTTTTTATTGCCATCAGCGGCTTTTATTTAAGAAAACTAGGCGAAGCCTTATCCATGCTTTACAATACGCAAAATTCTAACTTGAGTCATTCAGGAAGAGCTGCATGTTTATGAGCACCGATGAGGTTCGCCGCGCGTTCCTCTCATTCTTTGAAAGTAAAGGACACCAAATCGTTGACAGTTCGTCATTGGTGCCTGCAAACGATCCGACCCTGCTATTCACTAATGCTGGGATGAACCAATTTAAAGACTGCTTTTTAGGCCTAGAAAAACGCGCCTATACTCGCGCTACGACAGCTCAGCGCTGCGTTCGTGCTGGTGGTAAACACAACGATCTAGAAAACGTTGGCTTCACTGCTCGTCACCACACTTTTTTTGAAATGCTAGGCAACTTCAGTTTTGGCGATTATTTCAAAGAAGATGCCATTCAGTATGCATGGGAGTTTTTAACCGAAGTGGTTAAGCTTCCTAAAGAGCGTCTATTGGTCACCGTTTATCAAACCGACGATGAAGCGTTTGATATTTGGCATCAGCAAATTGGCATTCCCCAAGATCGTATTATTCGTATTGGCGACAAGCCTGGCGGTAAAGCTTACGAGTCGGATAACTTCTGGCAAATGGGTGACACCGGACCTTGTGGCCCTTGTACGGAAATTTTCTACGATCATGGTGAGCATATTTGGGGGGGGGCTCCAGGTTCAGCTGAAGAAGACGGCGATCGTTTTATTGAAATCTGGAACGTGGTCTTTATGCAGTTTAATCGCCACGCTGATGGGAAAATGGAACCGCTACCTAAGCCTTCGGTTGACACTGGAATGGGTATCGAGCGTATTTCGGCGATCACTCAGGGAGTTCATTCCAACTATGAGATCGATGTCTTCCAAGCGTTAATCAAAGCCGCGGCAGAAGTGATTGGTTACCAAGACATGACCAATCAATCATTACGTGTTGTCGCTGACCATATTCGCTCTTGTGCCTTTTTGATTGTTGATGGTGTGATGCCGTCGAATGAAGGTCGTGGTTATGTCCTGCGCCGCATCATTCGCCGTGCAGTTCGTCATGGTAACAAATTAGGAGCACAAGGGGCTTTCTTCCATAAGCTCGTAGCACCGTTAGCCGAGGTAATGGGCAGCGCTGGCGAAGAGCTTAAAAAACAGCACGCCTTAGTGGAAAAAGTACTGCGTATCGAAGAAGAAAACTTTGGTCGTACATTAGAGCGCGGTATGGCGATTCTCAACGATGCATTGGATGCGGTTGAAGGTTCGGTTTTAGATGGTGAAACTGTATTCAAACTCTATGATACTTACGGCTTTCCGGCGGATTTAACCAATGATGTTGCGCGTGAGCGTGGTTTCACCATTGATGAAGAAGGCTTTGAAGCGGCGATGGAAGAGCAGCGTCAGCGTGCGCGCGATGCAGGCAATTTTGGCACCGATTACAACAGCCTGATTAAGGTGGATGGAGAAACGGAATTCTGCGGTTATAGCGCGACTCAGCAAATGAGTCCGGTATCTGCATTATTCGTCGATGGCCAAGAAGTTTCGGCGCTATCAGCAGGTGATAAAGCGATCGTTGTTTTGGAAACAACGCCGTTTTATGCTGAATCTGGCGGTCAATGCGGTGATGCTGGCTTACTGAGAACCGCTTCGGGTGTGTTTAAAGTCGACGATACCCAGAAATTAGGTAATGCCATTGCCCATTATGGTGTGATGCAAGAAGGCGTATTAGCCAGTAGCGATCATGTTGAAGCTCTGGTGGATGAAAAACGTCGCAATGCGATTTCACTCAATCACTCAGCGACACACTTATTGCATGCTGCGTTACGTCAAGTACTCGGTGAGCATGTGACCCAAAAAGGTTCACTGGTTAGAGCCGAAAATTTGCGCTTCGATTTCTCTCATTTAGAAGCCATGACCGCAGCAGAAATTAAGCAAGTTGAACGTTTAGTCAACGCGCAAATTCGCTTGAATCATGTGATTGAAACTCATGTGATGGACATCGAGTCCGCTAAGCAAAAAGGCGCGATGGCGCTGTTTGGCGAGAAATACGATGAACAAGTTCGTGTCTTGTCGATGGGTGATTTTTCGACCGAATTATGTGGTGGTATTCATGCGTCACATACCGGTGATATTGGCCTATTTAAGATTCTCTCTGAAGGGGGGATTGCTGCAGGAATTCGTCGTATTGAAGCTGTAACGGGTGAAGCCGCACTGGATGCATTGGAAACTCAGCAGCACAAGTACGAAGAGAAACTATCGGAAGCGATGCAAAAAACTAAGCAGCTGGAAAAAGAAATCCAGCAACTGAAAGATAAGTTAGCTTCACAAGCCAGTGCCAACTTGATCGATCAGGTTAAATTAATCGCCGGTGTTAAAGTCCTCGTGGCGCAATTGAATGGCGCGGATAATAAAGCCTTACGTGGTATGGTGGATGAGCTTAAAAACCAATTAGGTAGCGGGATTATTTTGCTTGGTAATGTTGCTGACGACAAAGTTGGTTTAATTGCTGGCGTGACTAACGATCTGACCGCCAAAGTCAAAGCGGGGGAGCTGGTTAACCTCGTTGCCCAGCAAGTCGGTGGTAAAGGTGGTGGTCGTCCCGACATGGCACAAGCTGGAGGGAGCGATGCACAGGCATTGCCATTGGCTTTAGAGTCGGTAGACGCTTGGATTGCTGAGCGTTTATAAAGTAATGATAACTTACGCTCAATCACTATTTTTTGATTGAGCGTAACTTTATCTGGTTAACCAAGTGGTGTAATTGACGTTATTTTAACCGTAACCAATTACTCACTTGGTTTTGTTGTTTATACTCTCCAAACGAATAATCAATAGGTTGATTAGTGTACTGGTTGATTATGATATTGTTTGGACCTAATGAGACTTTGGTCTTGGGAAGGTGAATACTGGTGAAAAAGCCCCTTATCGTGCAAAAGTTCGGCGGAACGTCGGTTGGTTCAATTGAAAGAATGCATACCGTAGCCGAGCACATCATTAAAGCGAAGAATGATGGTAATCAAGTTGTTGTTGTCGTTTCGGCAATGTCAGGAGAAACCAATCGTTTATTGGGCCTCGCCCAACAAATCGATAGCGTTCCTACTGCTCGAGAACTTGATGTTTTGCTCTCTGCTGGTGAGCAAGTGTCGATGGCACTGCTGGCAATGACCTTAAATAAATTGGGTTATGCAGCACGCTCACTAACCGGAGCTCAGGCGAAGATTGTGACGGATAATCAACACAATGACGCAACGATTAAGAACATTGATACTCAAACGATTACAGAGCTACTAGAGCAAGATCAGATTGTGATAGTGGCTGGTTTTCAAGGTATTAATGATAATGGGGATATCACCACTTTAGGACGAGGGGGCTCCGATACGAGTGCAGTAACACTCGCGGGAGCACTGAGAGCTGATGAGTGTCAAATATTCACGGATGTTGATGGTGTGTACACTTGTGATCCACGAGTGGTACCTACTGCTAAAAAACTAGACGTGATAGATTTCCCATCTATGGAAGAGATGGCGCGTAAAGGCGCTAAAGTGTTGCATTTACCTTGCGTACAATATGCATGGAAGCATCAAGTGCCTTTACGAGTGTTATCGACGTTCGATGTTAATCATGGCAGTTTAATTAAGGGTGAGGTTGGGACACAAAGGGTCTGTGGCGTAGCAATACAGCGCGATATGGCTTTAGTCACTGTTCCTCACGATAGCTTAGCTGGCTTAATTAAACAGTGTCAGATGCTAGCGATTGAACTGTGGAATGTGATCGAGGAGACAGAATGGGCAGGCGTAGTCATAAAACGCGATGCTTATGCGAAGTTGGATCTGGTGTTCCGCGATAAAATCCGTAATAGTGAGCAGGTGAGTTTACTAACGACAGTTGGTTTGCAAGCCCCTGCTTTGATGGATCATGCCTGTACATTATTAGCCGAAAACGGTATTAATGTGCATTATGTTTCTAACACCTCACACTCGTTAATGTTAATGCTTGCGCCGGACAAGGTTGATAGTGCGGCTAATATTTTGCACGAAGCTTATATTCATTCGGATACTTTATTGCAGTTTCAGGCTAAACAAGCCTTTTTAGGCTGATTTAGAGAGTAGAGAGTTTACGAAAATATAACTTTTAGTAGATAATAGTGTTGTTGCAAGATAATACAGAGAATACTCAAGGAGCAAAGAATGCTAATTTTGACTCGCCGCGTTGGCGAAACACTGATGATCGGTGATGAAGTAACCGTAACAGTTCTGGGCGTAAAAGGTAACCAAGTACGTATTGGTGTGAATGCTCCGAAAGAGGTGTCTGTGCACCGTGAAGAAATCTACATGCGCATTCAAGCTGAAAAAGGTAATAGTACTGCCACACCTGGCAACTACTAATTATTGAACTGAGAAAGGCTGACTAATGTCAGCCTTTCTGGTTTTTGACGGACTGGAATGGTAATTAGAGTCGTGTGTTTTTGACTACGATTGCGTAATCCGTGGATGATATTATTTAGGTGTTTGTTTTTAGCTAGAGTTTTTCTAAAGCGTAAATTCTCGACGCTTTGGTTAAATTGCCAACGGTTGATGTGGTTTTTGTTTTTTTTACCAAGAAAGTGTTTGACATATTTTGGGTAAATCGTAATATGTGCCTCCGCAAGACGGTGAGGTGGCCGAGAGGCTGAAGGCGCTCCCCTGCTAAGGGAGTATACGGTTTGTAGCCGTATCGAGGGTTCGAATCCCTCCCTCATCGCCATCTTGTGGTGCTTACGAATATAAAGAAATTTATACAATAAGCGATAGCGCGTCCTTAGCTCAGCTGGATAGAGTACCTGGCTACGAACCAGGCGGTCGGAGGTTCGAATCCTCCAGGACGCGCCATATTTCTTTTGGAATGTGAACATGTGGTGAGGTGGCCGAGAGGCTGAAGGCGCTCCCCTGCTAAGGGAGTATACGGTTTGTAGCCGTATCGAGGGTTCGAATCCCTCCCTCATCGCCATTTGTTGACCTCGGGTCAACATTTTTGTTTTAAAAGAAGTAGTTAGTGGTGAAAATCACTTTTGCGCGCTCATAGCTCAGCTGGATAGAGTACCTGGCTACGAACCAGGCGGTCGGAGGTTCGAATCCTCCTGAGCGCGCCATATTATTAAACTGGTGATAATAATCATTAGTCTTGCGTCCTTAGCTCAGCTGGATAGAGTACCTGGCTACGAACCAGGCGGTCGGAGGTTCGAATCCTCCAGGACGCGCCATATTACGGTGAGTAATCACCGATTTTCATTGGCTAGCCATGCGAATGAATAAAGTAAAAATCTGCGCGCTCATAGCTCAGCTGGATAGAGTACCTGGCTACGAACCAGGCGGTCGGAGGTTCGAATCCTCCTGAGCGCGCCATATTATTAAACTGGTGATAATAATCATTAGTCTGCGTCCTTAGCTCAGCTGGATAGAGTACCTGGCTACGAACCAGGCGGTCGGAGGTTCGAATCCTCCAGGACGCGCCATATTACGGTGAGTAATCACTGGTTTTCATGGGCTAACGATGCGAATGAATAAGTAAAAATCTGCGCGCTCATAGCTCAGCTGGATAGAGTACCTGGCTACGAACCAGGCGGTCGGAGGTTCGAATCCTCCTGAGCGCGCCATATTATGAAAACCTCGCTTAAGCGGGGTTTTTTATTGCCTCTCTTTTTAACTTCTTATTAACAATTTTTATTGTTTTAATTTACAACTCTTTGTTTTCAATAAGTGCTTTATGCAATTGATGTCAATATCGCCTATTGAGCGATGAAAACTCGCCAAGTTCGTAATTTTGATCATAATCCCTGCCGTTTTTAGCGAATATTACACTCGTTTATGTGATTCATGTGACGCTTCTATGACTTGAACGTCTCGATTAGGTCAAAGATGTTTAAAGCAAATTGACAATTTTCCACCAGTCGAGATAATCCTTATTCACCTCACTTGTATCTAAGCTTTGAGTAAGTCATCTCAATCGCTGATAGGCATTTTTATCACCAATGATAATGCTCTAAGTGAGGCCAAGACGCTGTAGCCGTCAATATAATTTCTCAAGCAGATTGTCAGGATGACAGAGAAAGGAAGCAAGATGATTGATATTGGAAGCCTGCTTATCGATGCCGCAACCTTAATGGGTACAGGAATGGCGGTGGTCTTTATTTTTTTAACTATTTTAGTCTATCTGGTTCGACTGATGTCGACATGTCTTCGCGATGAAGCATTGCCAGCAACGACGCCAGTTCCTGTTAATAAAAGTGCCTCTTCAGTCACAACTCCAAGCCCTCAGGTGGTTGCGGCGATTTCTGCTGCGGTGCACCAATACCGACACTCAGCAATCCAACAGTAAGAATTAAAAGGAGTTAATCAGCATGTCTAAACCACTTGCTATTACCGATGTGGTCCTACGTGACGCGCATCAGTCATTATTTGCGACTCGTATGCGCTTGGAAGATATGCTGCCGATTGCGGCAGAGTTAGATAAGATCGGTTACTGGTCACTGGAAACATGGGGTGGTGCGACATTTGATGCGTGCATTCGTTTTCTTGGTGAGGACCCTTGGCATCGTTTACGAGCCTTAAAAAAAGCGATGCCTAATACGCCGATGCAGATGTTACTACGCGGTCAAAATCTATTGGGGTATCGTCATTATGCCGATGATGTCGTAGCGAAATTTGTTGAGCGTGCCCATGCCAATGGTATGGACGTATTTCGTATTTTTGATGCGATGAACGATGTACGTAATTTTCAACAAGCAGTCAAAGCAACGATTGACGTCGGGGCTCATGCTCAGGGGACACTTTCTTATACTACTAGCCCAGTTCACAATACTCAGACATGGGTCGATCTTGCGAAACGTTTAGAAGATCTCGGCTGTCACTCTTTATGTATTAAAGATATGTCTGGGCTACTGAAACCTTATGAAGCGGAAGAACTGATTTCGCGGATTAAGGCGTCTTGCGCAGTGCCTCTAGCCTTGCATTGTCATGCAACCACTGGGCTGTCCACGGCAACCGCGATTAAAGCGGTTGAAGCTGGGGTAGATATTCTGGATACCGCGATTTCGTCGATGAGTCAGACCTATGGTCATACGCCAACGGAAACGGTTGTTGCGATGCTGCAAGGGACAGAGCGTGATACACAGCTTAATCTCGAGCAATTAGCGCCAATTGCTGCCTATTTCCGTGAAGTACGTAAAAAGTACGCTCAATTTGAGGGGCAATTAAAAGGGGTTGATTCACGGATCCTGATTGCTCAGGTTCCCGGTGGTATGTTGACCAATATGGAGAGTCAGTTAAAAGAGCAAGGGGCGGCTGATCGTCTTGATGAAGTTCTGCAAGAGATCCCAAGAGTACGCCATGATCTCGGTTATATCCCTTTGGTCACTCCTACCTCACAAATTGTCGGCACTCAAGCGGTGATTAACGTTTTAACTGGAGAGCGTTATAAAAGTATTACCAAAGAAACGGCTGGAGTGTTGAAAGGGGAATATGGCGCGACACCTGCCGAGGTCAATCATGAACTGCAGCAACAAGTACTCGCTGGTGAGCGACCGATCACTTGTCGCCCTGCGGATCTTTTACAAGCCGAGATGGTTAACTTAACGAGCGAGTTATTAGAGAAGGCGAAGGCTGAGGGGATATCTCTCGCTGAGGATACCGTTGATGATGTACTGACTTATGCCCTTTTCCCTCAGGTGGGTTTGAAGTTTTTAAAACATCGTGGCGATGCGTCAGCGTTTGAACCCGCACCAAGCGTTGAGTCTCAGCCTTCTGTATCGACAGACAATCGACCTAGTGAGGTCATGCAAAAAGGTGTTGAGACTTACAGCGTTAAAGTTGATGGTCAGATTTATCAAGTCGAAGTTGGCCCTCAGGGACAACTGACCTCCGTGGCGACTCAAGCTTCTCCTCAAGCGGCTGCTTTGGCATCAACGGCTGAGGCGGTGCCAGCGCCGCTCGCGGGTAATATTTTTAAAGTTCAAGTTCAGCCGGGAAGTGAAGTGGTTGAAGGCGATGTATTAGTCATTTTAGAAGCAATGAAAATGGAGACAGAAGTGCGTGCTGCACGTAATGGGGTTGTTCAAGTGCTGCATGTCAAAGAAGGCGATAGCGTCTCTGTTGGTACGCCAATCTTAAGTCTGGCATAAGGGCTATCACATGGATGGATTATTGACTCTATGGAATGAAACCGGGATTGCTAATTTTGAACTCAGCCAATTAATCATGATTTTGGTTGGCGTGGGATTGCTATTTTTAGCCATTCGTAAGGGGTTTGAACCGTTATTATTGCTACCGATTGGTTTTGGGGCGATTTTAGCCAACATTCCTAACGCTGGTTTTACCGATCCTGGCGGATTACTCTATTACGTTTATAACATTGGTATTGCATCGGGGATTTTTCCTTTATTGATTTTCCTTGGTGTCGGAGCCATGACCGACTTTGGTGCCTTAATTGCAAACCCGAAAACGTTATGGCTGGGTGCTGCGGCGCAGTTTGGGATTTTTGCTACCTTATTTGGTGCAATTCTACTCAATTATGTGCCGGGGATCAGTTTTACCATGGCAGATGCCGCTTCTATCTCGATCATTGGTGGGGCAGACGGTCCAACCGCGATTTTTTTGACCAGTAAACTCTCTCCGGATTTATTAGGGGCCGTTGCCGTTGCTGCTTACAGCTATATGGCGCTGGTACCGATCATTCAGCCGCCGATCATGAGAGCGTTGACCTCGGAAAAAGAGCGTCAAATTAAGATGGCGCAACTGAGACACGTTAGTAAACGTGAAAAAATAGTCTTTCCGTTATTAGTGTTGTTGATGGCTATCTTATTTCTTCCTGCTGCCACACCTTTAGTTGGCATGTTCTGCTTAGGTAACTTAATGCGTGAAGCGGGAGTGGTGGAGCGATTATCAAAAACAGCGCAAAATGAGCTGATTAATATCGTGACTATCTTCTTAGGTTTGGGGGTCGGGTCTCAACTGCAAGCGGATAAATTTCTTAATGTTTCGACGCTGGGGATTTTATTGCTTGGTGCCGTCGCTTTCAGTATTGGTACTGCTGGCGGTGTATTGATGGCTAAATTGCTCAATAAATTTTCTAAAGAAGATATTAATCCCCTGATCGGTGCTGCTGGTGTTTCTGCAGTCCCCATGGCTGCTCGAGTGGTCAATAAAGTTGGTTTAGAAGCCAACCCGCAAAACTTTTTGTTGATGCATGCGATGGGGCCGAATGTGGCAGGGGTGCTAGGCTCAGCTGTTGCTGCTGGAGTATTGCTTGCCTTGGTTGGATGATCTCATACCATTCACCCTAAGCATGAAGCGCTTAAGCCCTAATGTTGAGGTCATCTCTCACCAAGCCGTTCGGGGAGATATAGTTCACAATCTGTTATAAAATGATATATATTCAAAGGGATGCTTCGGCATCTCTTTTTACTTGCTAGCAATAGGAACCGAGGACATGGACAATAAGCAGATCGTCATTACCCAATTCGGTGGGCCAGAAGTGCTCGCGATTCAATCATCAAGCATTCCAGAGCCACAAGAAGGGGAGGTATTGGTCAAAGTTGCTTTTGCCAGTGTGAATCCTATTGATGTCAAAACTCGCGCCGGTTTAGGTTGGGCTGCAGAGCAAAATAAAGATAAGCTACCTTGGGTACCGGGTTACGATATATCAGGACGAATTGTCAACGTTGGCCCAGGAGTTGACGAGTTGCGGCAAGGGATGAATGTAGCCGGCTTTATTGGTTTTCCACTGCGAGGCGGCGGTTATAGTCAATATGTCTGTGTTGCAGAAAAAGATCTCAGTATCGTACCTGACTCGGTGACTTTAGAAGCTGCCGCTGCATTACCATTAGCTGGACAAACCGCGGCTCAAGCCTTAAGTAAAGCCCAGATTAAAGAGAGCGATCGCGTTTTGATCCTTGCCGGTGCAGGAGGCGTTGGGCATATTGCTTTACAGATAGCGTTAGCTACGAAAGCCGAAGTTTATACCACTTGCAGTGAAGCTAATCTAGATTATCTTGCCACATTAGGTGCCCATGCGATTAACTATCAATTTGCTCCTGTTTCTCAGCGTTTGGAAGAGGTTGATGTCTTGATCGATCTTGTTGGTGGCGATGCTGCTCTCGATGCTCTTAAATGTTTGAAAGATGCCGCCAGAGTGGTCACAGTGCCGACACTTAGCGCTGAACTTATCTGTGAAAAAGCCAAATTACTGGGTTTTGACGCTTGCGGTATGTTGGTTGACCCTAATCCTGAACAGTTAGATACCATGCTATATATGGTTGGGGTTGGATTGTTGAAAATAGAAATTCAGCGTATTTATCCTCTGCAAGATGTACAACAAGCACATGAGCAAATCGCCACTGGACACACGCGAGGTAAAATCTTGCTTAATATGCAATGCTAGAACTGTTTAATACCAGCTTTGCTTATTTGGCGGAGCTGTTTTCTACTTCTGCACTTTGGGTATTGTTTGTTGTTAGTTTTCTGAGTGCTACCTTACTGCCTGGTGGCTCTGAAGCCGTACTCATCGCAACACTTGCTCTTGGTCAATACTCTCCATGGTTGATCATTTTGATCGCAACGCTTGGTAATTCGCTTGGAGGTATGACGAATTATTGGTTAGGTTTATTGCTTCCAAACCGAACTCAACAGGAAAAACAGGGTCATAATGCGTTAAAGTGGCTAAACAAACATGGTTATTGGGCATTATTATTCAGTTGGCTACCGATTATTGGTGATCCACTTTGTTTAGCTGCAGGGTGGTTAAGAATGCGTGGTAGCGTGGTCTTTTGCATGATTCTGGTTGGGAAAATGCTTCGCTACTGCTTGTTAACTGCGATTTTCTACGGTCTTTTTTAAGGTGATGGTATGAAGAAAATTTGGCTGGGCGCACTCGCGCTGCTGGCTCTCTCTGGCTGTTCTACTCCTACTGCGTTATCTTTTTTTTCATCCTTACCTTCAGGCGTCACTTTACTGGAAGAGGTCGAAGCACAGCCTGATAAAGTGATGATTCCCTATAGTAAATATCGTTTAGATAACGGGTTAACCGTGATTTTATCACCGGATCATTCCGATCCTTTGGTGCATGTCGATATGACTTATCACGTGGGGTCTGCTCGCGAGGAGCTTGGTAAGTCAGGGTTCGCTCATTTTTTTGAACACATGATGTTCCAAGGTTCTAAGCATGTCGCTGATCAAGAACATTTTCGGTTGATTACCGAAGCAGGCGGACGTTTAAATGGTACCACCAATCGTGATCGAACCAATTATTTCCAAACCGTTCCTGCCAATCAATTAGAAAAAGTTTTATGGTTAGAAGCCGATCGAATGGGCTTTTTACTTGATGCAGTGTCGCAGCGTAAATTTGAAATACAGCGTGATACGGTGAAAAATGAACGAGCGCAAAACTATGATAATCGTCCTTATGGACTGATTTGGGAAAGAATGGCTGAAGCCTTGTATCCACAAGGCCATCCTTATTCATGGCAGACGATTGGTTATGTCGAAGATTTAGACCGAGTCGATGTGAATGATCTGAAAGCTTTTTTCTTACGCTGGTATGGACCGAATAATGCTGTATTGACCATTGGTGGAGATATTGATGTTAAACAAACTTTAGCTTGGGTTAATCGTTATTTTGGCTCCATTCCTAAAGGTCCAGAAGTTGATAAGGCTGAAAAGCAACCCGTTACATTAGCGGAAGATCGTTATATTACTCTAGAAGATCGCATTCAGCAGCCGATGGTATTAATTGGCTTCCCAACGGCTTATCGAGGTGCTGAACAACAAGCCTCACTAGATGCTCTAGCGCAAGTACTCGGTAGTGGTAGTAATAGTTTGTTGTATCAAAATCTAGTTAGAACCCAGAAAGCGGTCGATGCTGGTGCCTTTCAAGATTGCGCAGAACTGGCGTGTACTTTTTATATCTATGCCATGGCTCCCTCAGGACAACGTGCTCAACTGACACCGCTGTATCAAGAAATCATGCGAACGTTGGCGCAGTTTGCGCAGCAAGGTGTTAGTGATGATCGTTTAGCACAAATCACCGGTATGGCTGAAGCGAATGCTATTTTTGCGCTACAAAGTGTCCAAGGTAAGGTAACCCAGTTGGCAAGTAATCAAATTTTCTATGATCAACCCGATCGTATTGAGGCGCAGTTAGCACAGTTAAGAGCGGTTACTCCACAATCAGTGACTCAGGTTTTTCAGACTTATCTACAAGGTAAACCCAAAATCACATTAAGTGTTGTACCACGAGGCCGTACATCACTCGCGGTTCGTCAAGCAACCTTTGTTACTCCTGAGCGTTTATTGCCCGTTTATCAAAAAATAACAGAACAACAGCTTGAGTATCGTCAAGTGGTAGATCATTTTGATCGTTCGGTGATGCCAGCCGTTGCGCAAGCTGTGCAAATTAATATGCCTGAGTTGTATGAAATCCATTTTGATAATGGCGCGGAGTTAATCGGAACGGTGAGCAGTGAGACTCCGACCGTACAAGTGGAGATCCGCTTACCCGCAGGAGAGCGGCATGTTGAAGCGGGCAAAGAAGGTTTAGCGAATTTAACGGCAGCTCTAATCAAGCAAGACTCAGCGATACGCAATGTGGAAGCGATTCAAGCTCAGCTCGATAAGCTGGGTTCGACCATCAGTCTCAATACCGGCGCTTATTCGACCAATGTGGTTATCTCAAGCTTAACCAAACATCTGCCAGAAACGTTGCAGATTGTCCAAGAGATGTTATTCACACCGGGATTTAAGCAAGAAGATTTTGAGCGTCTTCAGCAACAAATGCTACAAAGTGTCGTCTATCAGCATCAACAACCAAGTTGGTTAGCTGGCCAAGCGATGCGCCAAGTATTGTTTGGAGACTCGGTATTTGCTCGCTCGAGTGACGGTACACAAGCCTCGATTGCTGCACTGACATTGGATGAGGTTAAAGCGTTTTATCAGCAGCATTATACGCCACACGGTGCTCAAGTGATTGTCGTCGGTGATATTGAACCTCAACAGGTACGTGAACAACTGGCCTTTTTCACCGATTGGCATGGCCAACCAGCGCCAATACTCCGTCCTCAAGTGATCCCGACGCTCACTGAGCAGCGTCTGTTTTTGGTCGATAAACCCGATTCGCCGCAAAGTGTGGTGCGTTTTGTTCGTCGTGGATTGCCTTTCGATGCAACGGGAGAAATGTATCTCACTCAATTAACGAATTTTAATTTAGCGGGTAACTTTAATAGCCGTATTAATCAAAATCTACGTGAAGATAAAGGCTATACCTACGGTGCAAGTGGTTACTTATCCAGTAATCGTGAAGTCGGGGCGATAGTCTTTAATGCACAAGTGCGAGCTAATGCAACGTTACCGGCCATTCAAGAAATCATCCAAGAACTGACCCATTTTAGTCAGTATGGTTTAACTACGGATGAAATGGCCTTTTTACGTCTTGCCGTTGGTCAGCAAGAGGCGTTGAGTTACGAGACTCCCTCGCAAAAAGCGCAATTGATTGGCCAAATGTTGACTAATAATCTAGACCGAGATTATCTCCAGCAGCGTAATCGCCTGTTGAAAACGGTGAATAAGTCGACACTGAATGAATTGGCAGCTAAATGGTTTGTCCCAGAGGATTATCAAATTATTGTGGTTGGCGATGCTAAAAGCTTAAGGCCACAATTAGAAAAATTATCAATTCCGATTGAAGAGCTTGAAATAATCCAGTAGAGCATGCATATATAACGCAACGTAGAAGAAAAATAAGGCTTTCGAGCCGATTCGATGAGCCATTGGGCTTAATGTCGCGTATCAAGCATCGCGTTCTACATCGTTACTTGAGCAACCAAGGCCACAAAAATATTACGTGGCCTTGGTTGCTGTGACAAAGTGATGATCAATGGATTGAGTCTGTTTCTTCTGAACAGACCCTATCGGGATTCAGTGGGCCTGCGGTAGCGATATCTAAAACATCATCTATTTTTATAAGCGAATTTTATTTTGACTAATTTTGCCGAGCGACTAGCACGAGTTGCTAATCAACCAGAAATATTTCAGCAGTTTGGCCGCGGTGTTGAACGTGAAACTTTACGTTATACCGTCGATGGCAGCATTGCCCAAACACCGCATCCAGAAGCCTTGGGGTCAGCATTAACTAATGCTTGGATTACCACCGACTTTGCTGAATCATTACTGGAATTTATTACGCCAGTGTCGAACAACGTCGATACCTTAATGGCTCAATTAGCCGACATTCATCATTTTGCGCAAGCTAATATCGGTGATGAAAAGCTCTGGCCGCTTTCTATGCCTTGTTATGTTGGTAGTGAAGCAGACATTCAGCTTGCTCAATACGGTACTTCTAACACCGGACGAATGAAAACTTTATATCGAACGGGATTAAAACAGCGTTATGGCAGCTTAATGCAGATCATCTCTGGTGTGCATTTCAATTTTTCATTTCCAAGCACATTTTGGGATGCTTTATATGGTCAGCAAACGGAACAAGAGCGTCAAGCTAGCCAGTCGCAAGCCTATTTTGGCTTAATCCGTAACTATTACCGCTTTGGTTGGCTGATCCCTTACTTTTTTGGTGCCTCTCCGGCGCTGTGCTCTTCATTTATCCAAGGAAGAGAAACGCAGTTACCCTTCGAATCGATAGGTAAAACGCTCTATTTGCCTTATTCAACCTCTTTGAGATTGAGTGATTTGGGTTATACCAATGATGCGCAAAGTAGCCTCAAGATAGGTTTTAATAGCTTAGAGCAATATTTAACTGGCTTAAATCAAGCGATCAGAACGCCTTCTGAGCTTTTTGCTAATATTGGAGTCAAGGTCGATGGTGAATATCGTCAACTGAATAGCAATATTTTACAAATTGAAAATGAGCTCTATGCGCCGATTCGTCCGAAACGTGTCGCCAAAAATGGTGAAAAGCCGTCAGAAGCACTGGCGCGTGGCGGGGTTGAATACATTGAAGTGCGCTCATTGGATGTCAATCCTTTCAGTCCGATCGGGATTACTGAACAGCAAGTGCGTTTTTTAGATTTGTTCCTCACATGGACTGCGTTATCAGATTCAGAACCGATGGATAATTGTGAGTTACAGTGTTGGCGCGATAACTGGAGTAAAGTGGTCCTTGAAGGACGAAAACCATGGCTAGAATTACAAATTGGCTGTCATGGTGAAAAATTGACCCTGACGGCGTGGGCGAAACGCGTATTTGCAGACCTAAGTTTGATTGCTGAGCAAATGGACGCCGCGTGTGGCGGTAATGCCTATCAAGAGGTATGTCGAGAGCTTGCTAGCTGGATTGATCATCCTCAGCACACTTTATCGGCTCGTTTACTGGATAAAACTCAGCAACTGGGCGGTTTAGGTAAAGTTGGAAGTTATTTTGGTGAGCGTTACCGTAATGATAACTTACAACATGCTTACCAAGTCTATTCTGAACAGAAAATGAAGCAAGAAGTGATGCGTTCACGCGAAGCTCAGTTACAGATAGAGCAGCAAGATACACAAAGTTTTGATGCGTTTTTGGCCGATTACTTCAGCTATTTACCGTCATAATCACTGGCGTGTGGATACGCAAATGTCATTCTTTTTCCTCGTTGACTGAGGTTGCTGGTTGATTTAGGGCAAGATGTGAATGAGTATTTTAAGGGTTAAACAAGGAGATAAGTTTTATGCCACTACTAGATAGCTTTACGGTTGATCATACTCGCATGCAAGCTCCCGCTGTACGGGTAGCGAAAACCATGCAAACCCCGAAAGGCGATACGATTACTGTATTTGACCTGCGTTTTACTCTGCCTAATCAAGCTATTTTGTCTGAAAAAGGAATTCATACTCTAGAGCACCTTTATGCAGGGTTCATGCGTAATCATCTTAATAGCGAACAGGTGGAAATTATTGATATTTCCCCAATGGGCTGTCGTACTGGATTTTATATGAGTTTGATTGGTGCACCTACCGAGCAGCAAGTGGCTACGGCGTGGTTAGCCGCGATGGAAGATGTCTTGAAAGTGCGGGACCAAAAGGATATTCCAGAACTCAATGAGTACCAGTGCGGTACCGCAGCGATGCACTCTTTATCTGAAGCACAAGCGATTGCTCAGCAAGTGTTAAGTAGCGGTATTGGGGTGAACAAAAATGATCAACTTGCTTTACCTGAATCGATGCTAAAAAACCTACAAGTGAATTAACCACTTAAACGGTTCAGGCAATAAAATGGGCGGTAATCAATACCGCCCATTTTTTATCGGTCTATTATCGAGATTATTAACGTTAACAGAGATTAAGCCTTTTTGATTTTTCGCGGGTAGACTCGTACCAGTTTAATGCGGTTTTCTTCTAACTGGACAATTTCCATCGGATGATTAGCAACTTTAACACTTAAGTGAGTTTCTGGGATCTCTTCCAAATGCTCTAAAATCAGTCCGTTCAGGGTTCTTGGTCCATCGGTTGGTAATTTCCATTTTAAGCTTTTATTAATATCGCGAATATTAGCACTGCCTTCGATTAAGAAGCTGCCATCACCTTGTGGCGTGATCTCTTCAGCCAAGCTTGGCGCCATTGAGGTGGTAAATTCACCGACAATCTCTTCTAGAATATCTTCCAAGGTAATCAGACCAATAATATCGCCGTACTCATCAACGATAAGACCAATTCTTTGTTTATTACGTTGGAATTTTAGTAGCTGGACATTAAGCGGTGTCCCTTCCGGAATAAAATACACTTCATCAGCGGCCCGAAAGAGCGTTTCTTTATTGAATTCGTTTTTTTCTAACATTAACCGTGCCGCTTCGCGTAAGCGCAGCATACCGACGGCTTCATCAATATTGTCTCGATACAGCACCACTCGACCGTGAGGGGAGTGGGTCAGTTGGCGAATGATCGACTTCCAATCATCATTGATATTGATACCCGTAATTTCATTACGTGGAATCATGATGTCATTCACCGTCACATGTTCTAAATCAAGAATGGATAACAGCATATCTTGGTGACGACGAGGAATAAGCCGTCCAGCATCGTTAACAATGGTGCGTAGTTCTTCAGAGCTGAGAGGGTCATCGCGTGTGTGTTTGGCATTAAGACCCAATAAGCGGATAAAACCGTTGGTAATGAAATTGATAAAAACCACTAATGGAGAAAGCACTTTCATTAGAAAGGTCAGCACAACACTGCTGGTATAAGATACCCGCTCAGGATAAATCGCAGCTAGCGTTTTCGGGGTCACCTCCGCGAAGACGAGAATCACAAGAGTTAATACGCCGGTTGCTATGGCGACACCAATGTCACCGTACAATCGCATACCAATGATCGTGGCAATCGCAGAGGCGAGGATATTGACTAAGTTATTGCCAATCAGGATCAGGCCGATTAAACGGTCTGGACGACTGAGTAACCGTTCAACGCGTTTAGCGCCCTTATGACCAGTACTCGCTAGATGCTTAAGACGATAGCGGTTAAGCGCCATCATGCCCGTTTCTGAGCCGGAGAAGTAGGCAGATATAACGATAAGACACGCGAGTAGCGCAAATAAGATACCCGTTGATATGTCGTCCAAAACGCTTTGTTTCCTTATAGATGATCAATAATAAAAAGAAGATAGTATCCGCTTCCTACTGGAAGTTATATCGGTGCTAGCCGTGTTGGCTTGACCCCATTCACATTGTTATCTCTGTTTGTGAGGGCAGCTTACTCACTGGCTGTCTACCTGTTACTCCAAGTGGTTTGAGGATGAATTTTTATTTCGCAATACAATACTCTGAGTTTATATGGGGATTAAGTCCACCGTTTTCATCCATCGTTAGATCTAAATAGGCGTTATTTACCATAATGATAGGTTGAGGAAGTCATGAATAAACAGACCTTAGCGCAGAATAATCTCTCTGACAAATCGACTGCCAAAGTAAGCCAAGGTAAGTAATGTCGCCCCAGCAACGGCAAACCAAGTAACTTTACGTCCTCGCCATCCTTTTTGATAATGACCCCATAATAAAATCGAGTAAATGATCCAAGCGATGAACGATAAAATGCCTTTATGTGCTTTACCTTGAGCAAACATATCTTGCACAAAAAGAGCGCCGGTTAATAATGTCCCGGTCAGCAGAACGTTGCCGATTAAAATAATTTTAAATAATTGGCGCTCGACCATCATCAAGGGCGGTAAATTAGGGTTGATGGATAAGCCTTTCTTTTTTTTCAATTTGTAATCAAGCCAAGCGAGCTGTAAAGCGTATAATGCACCAATGGATAAGGTTGAATAAGAAAAAAGGGCTAAGGCGATATGGACCATTAGCTCTGGCTCACGCTCTAAATGAGTGATAAAGGTGCTCGGCAGAAAAGTCGCCAAGAATAAATTGATTGCTGAGAAGCTGTATACCACCGGCAGTAAAAACCATAAGCGTACCTTGAACATCGCTAAGCTCATCACCAAAGCAATGATAAAGCTGATCAGTGATGCGACATTAAGAATACTGAGGTTTTGTCCACTGCTGTGAAAAATTAAGCCACTGAGTAACCAGGCATGAAAAAAAAGCCCCAATGTGGCGCTAATAAAAACAGTCTTTGCCTTAATACCCGTTTGGTTAAGCAGTCCAGGGATAATCGTGGCAATCGATAAAAAATAAAGCGTAGCGGCAACAATAGCGATTAGGTTATCCATGCTGGTCACAAATTTGGTGGCTGAGTTGGCGAATTATACCTTGCCAAACCTTAATGAGCTACGTTGGATCGCAATCGTTTTTGAGAGTTGAGATATCGACAGATAACCCAATCTAATAAAGAAACTCGACAGCTAGCTTGCAATGGGTATGCCTAAGCAGTTGGCTAAGGTATACTCAGGCGCATTGGTCGCCTAATCGCGAAGAGAAAAACATGTTTGAAAATTTAACCGATCGTTTATCTAAAACCCTAAAGAATATTAGTGGTAAAGGTCGTCTTACCGAAGACAATATAAAAGATACCCTGCGCGAAGTTCGTATGGCGCTACTCGAGGCTGATGTTGCTTTGCCGGTGGTGCGTGACTTCGTTAGTCGAGTAAAAGAGAGTGCAGTGGGGGTTGAGGTTTCCAAGTCTTTAACGCCTGGGCAAGAGTTTATTAAAATTGTTCGTCATGAGCTTGAGACCGTTATGGGAGCCGCGAATGAAGCGTTGAATCTCGCGGCGCAGCCTCCAGCGATCATTTTAATGGCGGGTTTACAAGGCGCAGGTAAAACGACCAGTGTCGGTAAACTCTCTAAGTTACTTAAAGAGCGTGATAAGAAAAAAGTACTGGTGGTTTCTGCAGACGTTTACCGTCCTGCGGCAATCAAACAGTTAGAAACGTTAGCCAATGACTTAGGCGTCGATTTCTTCCCTTCATCAGCGGATCAAAAGCCGATTGATATTGCTAACGCTGCAGTCGATCACGCTAAGAAGAAATTTTACGATGTCTTGATTGTCGATACGGCGGGGCGATTAGCGGTTGATGAAGTGATGATGGCAGAAATCAAAGCCCTTCATTCCGCCATTAATCCGGTAGAAACGTTGTTCGTCGTTGACGCAATGACAGGACAAGATGCCGCGAATACCGCCAAAGCGTTTGGTGATACTCTACCACTCACCGGGGTGATTTTAACCAAGGTTGATGGTGATGCACGTGGCGGTGCGGCTTTGTCGGTACGTCATGTGACCGGAAAACCGATTAAGTTTTTAGGGGTCGGAGAAAAAACCGATGCTCTTGAAGCTTTCCATCCGGATCGCGTTGCCTCGCGTATTCTAGGTATGGGCGATGTCTTATCATTAATTGAAGATTTGCAGCGTAATGTTGATCAAGACAAAGCTGAGAAGTTGGCCAAAAAATTCAAAGAGAAAAAAGGCTTTGATTTAGAAGATTTTCGCGAACAATTAGGTCAAATGAAAAATATGGGTGGCATGATGGGAATGCTGGATAAGCTTCCCGGAATGTCACAGCTTCCTGCGGGGGTAAAAGATAAAGTCGATGACCGCATGTTCAAGCAAATGGAAGCCATCATCAATTCGATGACCATGAAAGAGAGACAAAATCCCGATTTAATCAAAGGCTCTCGTAAAAAGCGCATTGCGGCAGGCTCAGGAACACAAGTACAAGATATTAACCGGTTACTAAAACAGTTTACCCAAATGCAAAAAATGATGAAAAAAATGCAAAAAGGTGGCATGAAAGGCATGATGCGTAATATGCAAGGCATGATGGGCGGCGGTGGTTTTAACCCGTTTGGTCGCTAAAAAAAGCGAGGCTTGAGTTTTCTTTAAGCCGGTTTGTTTTTTGTCTCTTTTTAAAGCTGTTACCTAAATCACAAAGTTAAAATGCAATTTATGCTGGTGAAAAAGTAGCTAAACCCCTTGCAAAGCCTCGGAATAAGAGTAAAATTCCGAGGCTTTATTTTGGCACGAGACCCCAAACTGTTTTAAGTAAATAGTTTCTGGGGTTAATTTTATTTTTGAGAAAGCAAAGAGGACGACATGGTAACCATTCGTTTGGCACGTCACGGCGCTAAAAAGCGTCCATTTTATCAAATCGTTGTAGCTGATAGCCGCAACTCAGCAACTGGCCGTTTCATTGAGAAAGTTGGCTTCTTCAACCCAACAGCAGCGGGCAAAGAAGAAGGCCTACGTGTTGATCTAGATCGCGTGAACCATTGGGTATCACAAGGCGCATCTCTATCTGATCGCGTAGCTAAACTAGTTAAAGACGCTCAAAAAGCGGCTTAATGACCAGTAGCAACTAGTTTATGTCGATGAAAGGCAAACAGACAATGAGCGAGCAAGGCGAGAAAATTGTTGTAGGCAAGTTTGGTGCTTCTTATGGCATTCGTGGCTGGCTTAAAGTTTTGTCCTACACAGACAATGCTGAAAGCATTTTCGATTATAGCCCTTGGTTGGTAAACCAAAATGGTGAATGGGTTGAGTACAAAGTAGAAAGTTGGAAGCGCCATAACAAAGGTTTGGTGGCTAAACTTGAAGGTCTTGATGTGCGTGAAGATGCTCATCTATTGACTAACTTTGAAATTTCAATTGACCCAGCTTCATTACCTGAGCTGTCAGAAGATGAATTCTACTGGCGTGAATTGTTTGGAATGCGAGTGGTGACAACGCAAGGTTATGACCTTGGTGAAGTTGTCGATATGTTAGAAACTGGCTCCAACGATGTTCTCGTAGTGAAAGCGAATCTTAAAGATGCTTTTGGGCAAAAGGAACGATTAATTCCGTTTCTTGAAGAGCAAGTGATCAAACAGATTGATCGCACCGCTCAACGGATCGAAGTTGACTGGGATCCTGCGTTTTAACTCTAAATCGATAAGGCGAAGAACACATGTGGGTTGGCATTATTAGCCTATTTCCTGAAATGTTCCGTAGCGTAACGGATTTTGGAGTCACAGGCCAAGCGGTAAAAAAAGGGTTATTATCCGTACAGAGCTGGAATCCACGCGATTTCGCTCACGACAAACGTCATACGGTCGATGATAAGCCTTACGGTGGTGGTCCTGGTATGTTAATGATGGTGCAACCTTTGCGTGACGCCATACATGCAGCCAAAGCAGCCGCACCGGGCGAGACGAAAGTGATTTATCTCTCCCCTCAAGGTCGTAAACTCGATCAGCAAGGGGTAGAAGAGCTGGCGAAGAATGACAATTTATTGCTCATTTGTGGCCGCTACGAAGGGATAGATGAGCGCGTTATACAATCAGAGGTTGATGAAGAATGGTCAATCGGTGATTTTGTAATGACTGGGGGTGAAATTCCAGCCATGACGTTGATTGATACCGTCTCCCGTTTTATTCCGGGTGTATTAGGTGATTTCGCGTCAGCAGAAGAAGATTCTTTTGCTAATGGCTTATTAGATTGCCCACACTACACGCGCCCTGAAGTATTGGATGGAAAAACCGTACCTGCGGTATTGATGTCTGGTAATCATCAGGAAATTCGTCGCTGGCGATTGAAACAGTCGTTAGGCCGCACTTGGCTAAGAAGACCAGAGCTCCTGGAAAACCTAGCTCTGACTGACGAACAGGAACAATTACTGGCTGAGTACATTAAAGAGACTCAACAGTAACCTATTAAATTTAGTATCAGTTTATTCTAGGAATTTAAAAACATGAGTAATATCATCAAGGCTCTAGAACAAGAGCAAATGAAACAAGACCTACCTAAATTCGCACCAGGTGACACTGTTGTGGTTCAAGTTAAGGTAAAAGAAGGTGATCGTGAGCGTCTACAGGCTTATGAAGGCATTGTAATCGCTATCCGTAACCGTGGTCTACACTCAGCTTTCACTGTACGTAAGATTTCTAACGGTGAAGGTGTTGAGCGTACGTTCCAAACTCACTCTCCAATCATCGCTAGCATTGAAGTGAAGCGCCGTGGTGCAGTACGTCGTGCCAAATTGTACTACCTACGCGATCTATCTGGTAAAGCAGCTCGTATTAAAGAGAAGCTTACTAAGAAATAATGCTAGAACTCGCGTTCTCATTGAAAAAACGGAGCCTAACGGCTCCGTTTTTTTATCTGTTTTTGCTGTAGGAGAATCAATCAAACAGTGAGCTTATTCTCGGCTATCTTCGGCAATCGTCACTGGCACAATCATCTCTTGCCCTTTACGTAGCAGGGTAAACTCAATCACACTGCCAGGGCGCAGATCGGTAACCATATCCATGACGCTCTGCCGACCGTTAATTTTTTGCCCATCGATTTTTAAAATAATGTCACGAACCATAAATCCGGCTTGGGCGGCAGGCCCATTGGGATCAACCCCGAGAACCACAATACCACCGATATGATCACTACCCAGTAGACGGGAAGTCACGGCATTAATATCTTGTCCATCAACGCCGATATAGCCCCGAATTACTCGCCCATCGGCGATGATTTTTTCCATGATTTTATTAGCCAGAACAAACGGAATCGCAAAAGAAATTCCATAGGTCTCTAATTCAGTCGCCTGTTGAAAAGAGGCGGTATTAATGCCGACTAACTCACCTTGCGTGTTGACTAAAGCCCCCCCTGAATTACCTTCATTAATTGCCGCATCGGTCTGAATAAAGGCTTGTCGACCATCAGCACTGATCGATGAACGGCCGGTTGCAGAGATAATGCCGAAGGTAGTGGTTTGGCCTAAGTTATAGGGATTGCCAATAGCGAGTACCACATCTCCCACTTTGGCATGATAGTTAGGATTTTGAGGAATGACGGGTAAGTTATTGCCTTCAATTTGTAAAATAGCGATATCGGTGCGTCGATCTTGGCCCACCAATTGTGCCGCCGCCACTCGACCATCTTGCAAGGCGACAATGATTTGATCGGCCTGAGCGATCACATGGTAATTGGTGATGATATAACCTTTTTCACTGACAATAACGCCGGAGCCGAGGCCTTGTGTTGATAATTTGCTGCGATCGTTTTCTGAATATTTTCGACTGTAGATATTGACTACGGCTGGAGCTGCTCGGCGTACCGCGTCATTAAATGAAATTTGTAACGAGGCAATATGAGCGGGTTGAGCGCTCGGTTTAACGACCAGATGAGCTCGTAATGAAGGCGTGACTACAATCACCGCGAGTGCGATAACCAACCCAAGCCCAATAGAGCGAATCAGATAAATCAGCATGTTTTCCCCAAATATATTCATGCCACTGAACTTAACATGGATACGATGTCGCTAACTAAGAAACCTGACAATGCGGCATTAATGATGCACTATCTTGATTAACTTCATCAGACCTAATGAGATAGTCTCAGGAGGCTGACAGTATTTGCCGCTGATTGGTACCTTCCAGTAATGTGGGTTGAGGTGTAATGAGAGGCGTGTTTCAAGGATACCATCACCAGCCGAAATAACAAAAGGCAGCGTAGTGATCGCTGCCTTTGAAAGATAGATGCTCGTTGTTGAGTGATTAACGTATAACAAGATAGAGTGTTCTATCACCGCGCTGTATATTCAGCGCCAGTATCGCTGGTGATTGCTCTAATACTGCTCTGAACTCGGCGATATTTCTGACTCGCTTACGGTTAACCCCAATGATGATGTCATCTTGTTGTAGTTGATAAGCTTCAGCGGTCGAGCCTTTTTCTACCTGAGTGATTTTAACCCCTTGAATACTATCACTTGCGGTTGTGTTGGACAGCTCTGCACCGGTCAATCCTTGATGCAGATTATCCGCTTTGGTTTTATTAACCACTTGCTCTTCTAAGGTCACGGTGAAGGTTTTGTCTTTACCATCACGAACCACACCTAGCTTCACTTTTTTACCCGGTCCCAGTGTGGCGACATTGGCTCGCAATTCGGAGAAAGTATCGATTTTCCGGCCATTGATTGAGACGATGATATCACCAGCTTTTATTCCGGCTTTATCCGCTGCGCTGTCTGCGACGACTTGACTCACAAACGCCCCTTTGCTTGAGGTATAGCCTAAAGCTTCCGCCAGTTCAGATGAAATCTCTCCCCCTTGTACACCAAGCATGCCGCGTTTGACTTCTCCAAACTCAATGATTTGATCGGTGAGGTTTTTCATCATATTGGATGGGATCGCAAAGCCAATCCCTACATTACCCCCATTAGGGCCTAAAATAGCGGTATTAATACCGATCAGTTCGCCATTGAGATTCACTAATGCACCACCAGAATTACCACTGTTGATCGCTGCATCGGTTTGAATAAAGTTTTCAAAATTTTCTAAATTTAAGCCGCTACGGCCCAGCGCCGAGATAATGCCAGAAGTGACCGTTTGTCCAAGACCGAAGGGATTACCAATCGCGACCGCAAAGTCACCGACGCGTAATTGATCGGAATCGGCGATTGGCATCTCAGTAAGATTCGTAGTGGTGTTGATTTTCAGTAAAGCCACATCAGACATCTGATCACCGCCAACCAATTCTGCACTAAATTCTCTGCCGTCATACAACTTGACGCGAATTTTTTCTGCATCATTAATTACGTGATAGTTGGTAACAATATAACCTTTACTGGCATTAATAATGACCCCAGAACCGAGCCCTCGAAAAGGGCGTTCTTGAAACTGTTCCGTTGGGAAATTAGGACCAAAAAAGAAACGAAATTGATCAGGGATACGCTGACGAGCAACTTGAGTCCCCTCTACCGCGATACTGACTACGGCGGGTGTCACCGTTTCTAGCATCGGAGCCAGGCTAGGCAGTGTTTGGCCTTGTACTGCAATGGGTAATGCCGCATTAACCTGCAATGGTGTGATGAGGGAACTTAAGCTTAAAGAGAGAGCCGTTAAAACAAGCAAAGGTTTTTTCATCGTAACAATCCTCGTAAATAAATGCTTCATGAAAGTAATATTTGTCTTGAACAAAAAAACTTCAATAGGCTGAGTGAAAGTTATGACTTAAAAACCTTTACAAAGTTCATCATTGTGTTGCGAATTGAGTCTTCAGTACCCATTGCATGCTCCCTGATCAATCTATTGGAGGGAGCAAAAGGTTTAATTCACTTTACTGTGAATTACATCTGAAGAACGTAGGATGGTTTTCGGTTCATTTTTTAATAACCCGGTCGCCCCTTGTGCATAATCTTTAGGCGGCTGCTCAACGAGTTCTTGTTTTGGCTCGTTGTCTTTATGTTGAGCCATTTTTTTCATAAACGGATTATCTTGTTCTGGAAGATTAGGCTGTAGCTCCGTGGCTGTTTTCGCCATATGTTGATAGAGCTTGGTATAATCTTTGCCAAGTGTATCAAGCATTTCTGCGGTTTGAGCAAAATGATCGGCCAGCTCTTGGCGCTGTTGGTCCATGGCAAATTTTGCGTTATCCAGCTCTTTTTGCAGAGACTTTTGGTTTTTGTAGTTGTCAGCGGTCAAGCGTGCAATAACGACTCCGACAACCATCCCCACTATTAGGCCTACAACGGCATAAATCCAAGGCATAACGACTCCTTATTGTTGTTATTTAACATGTTTTTTACGGGTTGGTTACACATGCTGTAGTGACATGTTACTATGAGAGTGATATTCGATAAAGCAAAATGCATGTGCGCCTGATGGCAGTTTTTATTCCTTAGAGATACAGTAAGTAATCATGACACCGAAACAGCGATACGAACAAGATTTAAAACGCTCAGGATTTCAACACGATGCCGCGCAAGCTCTCGCCGTCGAGGCGTTGGATGCGCTCCATCATCAGTTATGTGAATTTATTAATCAACCGGTGGTTCGACCTTCGCGTTGGAAAAAATGGCTGGGTATTACATCACCGACGATGACCGTACCTCAGGGGCTGTATTTTTGGGGAGGCGTCGGGCGAGGGAAAACCTATCTTATGGATACCTTTTTTGATGCTTTACCGACCGAGAAGAAAATGCGCGTCCATTTCCATCGTTTTATGTATCGTGTGCATGATGAATTAAAGCAATTGGGCGAAATCAGCGATCCTCTTGAATCGGTCGCTGAAAAATTTAGCCAAGAAGCCGTCGTGATCTGCTTTGATGAATTTTTTGTCTCAGACATTACCGATGCGATGATCTTAGCTACTTTATTGCAAGGACTATTCGCTCGCGGTGTGGTTTTGGTTGCAACCTCGAATATTCCGCCAGCAGAGCTCTATCGTAATGGTTTGCAGCGGGCTCGTTTCTTACCCGCTATTGCACTGATTGAGCAGCATTGCCACATTTTGAATGTTGATAGTGGTGTGGATTATCGCTTGCGAACGCTACAGCAAGCCGAAATTTATCATTCGCCATTAGATGAACAAGCGCAGCATAATTTAGACAAGTATTACGCTCAGTTGGTGAGTAGTGATAAAGAGTTCCAGACGCAAATTGCCATCAATCATCGCCAATTAACAGTGGTCAAAGCCAGTGATGGCGTATTGTATGCGACGTTTGCTCAATTGTGCCAAACGGCTCGTAGTCAAAATGACTATATTGAACTGTCTCGTGTTTATCATACCGTCTTACTGGCTGAGGTAATTCAGATGGGGCCACTCACTGAGGATGCTGCTCGTCGATTTATCGCTTTAGTGGATGAGTTTTATGAGCGTCATGTCAAACTGATTATTTCGGCGCAGGTGAAGTTAGAAGAGCTCTATGCTGGAGAGCGGTTAAGTTTTGAGTTTAAACGCTGTCAGTCAAGATTGATTGAAATGCAAAGCCATGAGTATTTGGCGAAAGCACATTTACCTTAAAAAGAGCCCAAAACGCTGCGCGACTATGTTGATTGAAATTGATGGTGACTATTCTCGATGCGGATGAACCTTCATTAATTCACTTTATGTAATGCTATTTGTTGTTTATTGACTGATTTTCGAAGCGAGATAGTGATTGGCAGAGTTTTTTGTGATTTTAAGCAAAAAAAGGTGATTTTTTCCGCTCTCTTCTCTATAATCCTGCAACCCACCGTTACTGCGGCCTTTTAGGCCAGAGTGCCATCCACTCGAAGGGGTGATGTCTGGGCTCTTAGACAGTGGGAGCAAATGCTCCTTTAAGTGTAAATTTTAATTAACGGGTTATTGTTAGCATGAAAACTTTCGTTGCTAAACCAGAAACTGTAAAACGCGACTGGTACGTTGTAGACGCTGAAGGTAAAACTCTTGGCCGTCTTGCAAGTGAAATTGCATCTCGCCTACGTGGCAAACATAAAGCTGAATATACTCCACACGTTGACACTGGTGATTACATCATCGTTGTAAACGCGGAGAAAGTTACTGTAACTGGTAACAAGGCTAAAGGTAAAATCTACCACCGTCACACTGAGTTCCCTGGCGGCCTGAAATCAATCAGCTTTGAAAAGCTGATCGATCGTAAGCCAGAAATGGTTCTTGAACTAGCGGTTAAAGGTATGCTTCCACGTGGTCCTCTAGGCCGTGCTATGTACCGTAAGCTGAAAGTTTACGCTGGCGCTGAGCACAACCATGCTGCTCAACAACCAAAAGTACTAGACATCTAATTGGGGATTTCGGAAATGGCAGAGAATCAATACTACGGCACTGGCCGTCGCAAAAGCTCAGCTGCACGTGTTTTTATTAAACCAGGCAGCGGCAACATCGTAATCAACAAGCGCAGTCTTGATGAATACTTCGGTCGTCCAACTTCGCGCATGGTGGTTAAACAGCCACTTGAGCTTGTTGAAATGACAGAGAAATTTGACCTATACATCACTGTTAAAGGTGGTGGTATTTCTGGTCAAGCTGGTGCTATCCGTCACGGTATCACTCGCGCTCTTATGGAGTACGATGAATCACTACGTCCTGCACTACGTGCTGCTGGCTACGTTACTCGCGACGCTCGTTGCGTTGAACGTAAGAAAGTTGGTCTACGTAAAGCACGTCGTAAACCTCAATTCTCTAAGCGTTAATCTTTTTCAAAGATTATCCTTCAGCTTCGGCTGGATTGTGGTTCGAAAAGCTCAGCATTTGCTGGGCTTTTTTGTATTGGTAATAACGGATTACATGGCGAGTGTTATTACGCTTAAGAAAGAACATTAGCGTGATGAGCACGAAATATGCTATTATGCCATGCTAATTTTTGATTATTCGAATCATCAATGGAGGCTAAGCCTCCATTGTTTTTATACTTGTAAGTGTGTGCTGGAGGGCTCCATGGCTGTAGCTGCCAATAAACGTTCTGTGATGACTCTATTTTCGAGTGCGTCTGATATGTATAGCCATCAGGTACGTATTGTGCTGGCTGAAAAAGGTGTCAGTGTTGAAGTTGAACTGGTTGATGAAGATAATCTGCCTGCTGAACTTATCGAACTGAATCCCTATAAGTCGGTCCCAACGCTGATTGATCGTGAGCTTGCGCTGTACGATTCAAAAATCATTATGGAATACCTAGATGAGCGTTTTCCTCATCCACCTTTGATGCCAGTTTATCCGGTCGCTCGTGGTAATAGTCGTTTAATGATCTATCGTATCGAAAGAAACTGGTATTCATTAGCGGATAAAGTGATTCGTGGTAATGCTAGCGAAGCGGAAGCGGCTCGTAATAAACTGCGTAACGACTTATTAACGCTTGCGCCGGTATTTGCCGAATACGAATACTTCATGAGCGAAGAATTCAGCTTAATTGACTGCTATCTCGCGCCATTACTATGGCGTTTACCAGTCTTAGGTATTGAATTAATTGGTCCTGGTTCTAAAGAATTAAAAGTCTACATGAATCGTGTATTTGAGCGTGATTCATTCTTAGCCTCTTTGACAGAAGCTGAGCGTGAGATGCGCCTGTCGCGTTAATCGGTGTGTTATGGATATTGAAAAAATGACACCTCGTCGACCTTTCATGCTACGTGCGTTTTATGATTGGTTGTTAGACAATGAATTAACACCACACCTTGTGGTTGATGCGACTCTGCAAGGGGTACGAGTACCGATGGAGTTCGTCCAAGATGGACAGATCATCCTCAATATCGCTCCTCGCGCGGTGGGTAATTTAGAGTTAGGTGATGATGAGGTCACGTTCAGTGCTCGCTTTGGTGGACGCCCTCACTTAGTGATTGTTCCTCTTTATGCGGTGCAAGCCATTTATGCCCGTGAGAACGGGGCAGGCACCATGTTTGAACCAGAGCCGGCTTATCAGCAAACGCTGACTCAGGTGACTGAGAGTGCTATTGCTGCTCAAGACAGTGGTGCTGATGAGCAACCTACCGATACTGAACCATCAAAACCTCAAGGTAGACCAAGCCTTCGAGTGGTCAAATAACCTTCGATGATAAAATACGATAATAAAAAAAGCAGCGATGACGCTGCTTTTTTTATTGGCGCGATTTATTATTTGATTAAGCTTAATCGGCGTATTCAAACGCTTTGATGACTTGCTTAACTCCTGATACATGACGTGCAACATCAGTCGCTATTTCTGCATGTTCTTGAGTAACGTAACCGAGCAAAAATACTTCTCTATTTTCAGTGATCACTGAGACTTTCACGCCGCGCAGCTCTGATTTAGCCAACAATGCTGATTTGACCTTGGTGGTGATCCAACTGTCATTACTGACTTGACCGACGGTTAACGGCGCTTGTATTTTGACTTGATTGTGTAAGTGGTTCACCCCTTTAAGTTGCTCGATTTGGCCAATAAATTGCTCGAGTAACTCATTGGTTTGCGATTGACCAATCAAGACTACCGTGCCTCGAAATGAGCTGGCCGTGATACGCATTTGACTACGGAAAGGCGGTTTATTACTTAACCCTGTGATTTCTAATTCAAGGTTTTTATCTTGCCATTGTTCAGTCGTTGAACGAGGATCTGTCGCAATGTTAACCGTTGCTGCCGCTCCTGCGACTAAAAAACCAGCACAGCCAGACAGCGGTAAGATAAACAGTAGGGCAAGTAGAGCGAATAAGTTGAACCGGGCGTTTTTCATGGGTTACTCTTCGTGAGCTGGAAACAACACTTGGTCAATTAAGTCACATAAACAGTGTAAAGTGACCATGTGCACTTCGTGAATACGGGCGGTGCGATGGGAAGGAATACGAATTTCGACATCATTCTCCCCAAGTAACCCTGCCATTTCTCCACCATCTTTACCCGTTAAGGCAATAATGGTCATATCGCGTGTCACCGCGGCCTCCATCGCTTTGATGATGTTTTTACTATTACCACTGGTAGATATGGCTAGCAGTACATCACCCGCTTGACCAAATGCTCGGACTTGTTTAGAGAAAATCTCTTGGTAATGGTAGTCATTGGCGACAGCGGTCAAAGTCGTATTGTCGGCGGTGAGTGCCATCGCGGGTAAGCTGGGGCGCTCAGTTTCAAAACGATTCAGTAAACAAGAGACAAACTGCTGAGCATTGGCGGCCGATCCTCCATTACCACAGCAGAGGATTTTCTGACCATTGAGTAACGTGACGACCATCGCTTGCGCGGCATGCATAATCGCATCTGGTAAGGCCTCGGCGGCGGCGATTTGAATTTGAATACTTTCAGTAAAGCTATCTTTAATGCTATCGAGCATTGATTGATTATCCTTGGGTTATTGCGTTTTTTATCCACTCAATGTGCTGACCGTTGTCATGAATGGCCACGACATCGAAACGAAAATCGGTATTATCGACACTGAGTCCGTGCTTGAGCATCCACCAATTCGCAGCTTTGATCAAGCGAGTTTTTTTATGCGAAGTGACCATCTCGGCGGCATGGCCGTAAGATTGATTTTTACGATATTTTACTTCAACAAAGACTAAGCAAGAGCCATCGCGCATCACCAGATCAATTTCGCCAACGCGAGTGGTAAAGTTTTTTTCCAGTAAGCGTAGTGCGTGGCGGCTGAGGTAATCTGCCGCCACTTGTTCATAATGCAGTCCCGTATTTCGGCGACTAAAGAGCCCCATGCTCCGCCCAACTAATTTCACGCTGTACTATACAGTTTTGATCAATACCAAGCACACCAGTTTGGCCAGAAATGGTATATCCTTTGACGGCATTCATCTGTGGGAGTTCCAACATCAGTTGATAGGCATCCATCCCGAGCGCTTGTAAACGACGATCGGCATTGGACGTTCGTGGCCAAAGTTCAGCCGCTTGAGTGGCAACTGGGTTACCAGACTCGATCAACAGTGGAATATCGCTATAAGTGATCCCGGTGAGATCTTCAAATTGACGACCTCCGCTGTTGCTGTTTGAATTAGAAAACAGCTTAGGAGGACGGGTATCTGGATTAATGGCGACCTCAATAAAAGGTTTGATCAACGTGAGGTCGGCAATACCCGCTGCAATGTATACCGCATCAATATCGCGTCGGCTACGAGGCTGGCTCTCTAAGCTGATACCCAATAATGAGTTCATTTGGGCAATATTCTGTTGGCTTGCTTGAAGACCGAAAACGTTGTTGATATTGCGTTGTAACTGTCGTTTGTCACCAAATAAGTTCACCGCGACCTTATTGGTACTGTATTGACGCCATTCTTGATTGAAGGCTTCAACCACACGATCGCCGTAGCTACCCTGTGGTGCTAAAATTAATGGGTATCGGTAGCCTTGACTGAACAAATACTTGGCGGCCTGAGCAACTTCTTGCTCAGGAGAGAGTGTGAGATAGCAAGTTGTACTGGACGGCTCAATCTTGTCCGGAATATTCAGCGCTAAGGTTGGGATCGCTTGGCCGCGTTTTTTCTGAAAAGCTTGTAACTTTTCGATATCGCTTTTAATCAGTGGGCCAACGACAAAATCGACCTGTTTTTCTGCCAAAATCGCATCAACATTTTCTAAGCTTTCAGTATTGGTGTCCAAAATGGTCAGGGTGGCGTTAGGATCGCGCTGAGGATCGTTCATCATTGCCATGATAAATCCGTCACGAATCAGCTCTGCTTGCTTAGCAAAGCGACCACTGAGTGGCAATAGTAAGGCCGTGTGAGTAGGTTGAACGAGATCTAACGCTAAAATATCACTGATCGTTTGAGGGGTGTAACGAGCCGCAGGATGTGAGGCGTTTTCTTTTAGCCATTTTTCTAAAGTATTTTTTAATTGCGGTAAATCGCTACCGAGCGTTTTGACATAGATAGCCAGTTGTAACCAACCATCGAGAATCTCTTCATCCGCTCCAGTACTTAGCGTTGTAATGGTTGAGCTAGAGTACCCATCAAAATTCTGCCAAATTTGTTGTGCAATCATCGATTGCTGGTCAGGCGTCGAATGTTCATACAACCCAACGAGTTCTCGATTCGCGTCAAAGGCACGTTCCAGCGCGAGCAAACTGTCAGCCCTCAGCTGATAGTACTTCTGCCATTGTCGCGGGTCTAACCGCCAATCCGTAGGGAAACTGAGCCGCGATAAGACCGTTTGGTATTGCTGTTGATTAAAAGATAACTGAGCGCGAGCAAGTTGCCACTCTGCCTGTTGAGCGTCACTCAAGGTTTGTTTTGAGATACGGCGAATCAATAATTCTGCCTGTGCGGAATCATTGTCGGCAACGGCAGCTTTGAGTGCCATAATGAGCCAATCATTTTGTAAGCTGCCTTGGCTGCTATCTGCACGCATTAAATAGGTTTGTGCCGATAGCTGTGGTTTATCGGTGATCTGTACAGACGTTGGTACTGACGGTGTGGTTGAACAAGCCGCTAGCATGATTGCCAATGCAACGGGAGTGAGTAAGCGTGTTACACTGCATCTCTGATGGTTTTTCATAGCCATGGGTTCTTTCATTATTCCGTGTAAAATTGTCTCTATATTAATCGTTGAAGTGATGGTAAACAAATGACAGATAACAAAACCGTGTCCGCAGAGGGAGCAACCCTCTATATTGTCCCGACGCCAATTGGCAATCTAGGTGATATCACCCAACGTGCCCTTGATGTGCTTGCTCAGGTCGATGTTATCGCCGCTGAAGATACACGCCACACAGGTAAACTGCTTGCTCACTTCAATATCCAAACTAAAACGTTCGCTTTGCATGATCACAATGAACAGCACAAAGCTCAAGCATTAGTTGATAAATTATTATCGGGTCAGTCGATAGCGCTCGTTTCAGATGCGGGCACACCGCTGATCAGCGATCCAGGTTACCATTTAGTCAATCAATGTCGTCAAGCGGGTGTTAAAGTTGTCCCTCTTCCTGGTGCTTGTGCGGTTATTACGGCACTGAGTGCTTCTGGTTTACCTTCAGATCGGTTTAGTTTTGAAGGTTTTTTACCGGCGAAAAGCAAAGGGCGTAAAGATAAATTTTTAGAAATAGCCAAAGTTGAGCGAACGTGTATTTTTTATGAATCACCGCATCGAATCAACGAATCGTTGCAGGACATGCTGGAAATTTTAGGTCCGGATCGCCAGGTGGTTTTGGCTCGTGAACTGACCAAAACCTTTGAAACCATCCAAGGGTTACCACTTGGTGAGTTAATTGAATGGATTAATCAAGATGAAAACCGCAAACGCGGAGAGATGGTTCTATTGATTCATGGTGTGAGGGAAACATCGAATCAAGCGTTACCGGAAGAGGCATTAAGAAGCTTAGCTATTTTAAGTAAAGAGTTACCCTTAAAGAAAGCGGCGGCCTTGGCGGCTGAAATCTATAACGTCAAGAAAAATGCCTTGTACAAATGGGGCCTTGAAAACTTAAGTTGATGCTGGCTTTTTGAGCGGTTGCGTCGAATTATAGACGGGTTAGAGATTGTTGCTAGACAGCCTCTACGCTTATCTATAGAATCCGTGACCGGAGTTGACTGGGTAGCCGCTGCCTTATTGACGTCCCTTAACCTTGTGTTAGGGAGACTGGTAAGGGGGAGGAAAGTCCGGGCTCCATAGAGCAGGGTGCCAGGTAATGCCTGGGGGGCGCAAGCCTACGACAAGTGCAACAGAGAGAAGACCGCCGATGGCCCTTTGGGGATCAGGTAAGGGTGAAAGGGTGCGGTAAGAGCGCACCGTGCGTCTGGCAACAGTTCGTAGCAAGGTAAACTCCACCCGGAGCAAGACCAAATAGGCTTCCACATAACGTTGCTCGCGTTAGGAGGCGGGTAGGTTGCTTGAGCCAGTGAGCGATTGCTGGCCTAGAGGAATGGCTACCGCCGCGCAAGCGGAACAGAACCCGGCTTATATGTCGACTCCACCTTTTCAGGCCCATCATAGCTTCGCGGTTATGATGGGTTTTTTGCTTTTTATTGACTTAGCTGATAGCAAAACCATTAAACTTAGCGCAATGTCACGTCCTGTCTATGCTTATGGGTAGCGGTCGAGTGTGAAAACGGTACACTAACTAAGCATCAATCGCGCTTTGTTCAGCGAAACGAGAATATTATGACTGAATCTTTCCAACACGTATCTGTACTGCTTCATGAATCCATTGATGGGTTAGCGATCAAACCGGATGGTATTTATATCGATGGGACTTTTGGCCGAGGTGGTCATAGCCGCACTATATTAGCTCAATTAGGTCCAGAAGGGCGCTTATACAGTATTGATCGTGATCCTCAGGCCATCGCTGAGGCGAGTAAAATTGATGATCCACGGTTTACGATTATTCATGGCCCTTTTTCTGGTATTGCAGAATACGCACAGCGTTATAACCTGCAGGGTCAGGTTGATGGCGTGTTATTTGATTTAGGGGTGTCATCACCACAACTCGATGATGCTGAACGCGGATTCAGTTTTATGAAAGATGGTCCGTTGGATATGCGAATGGACCCCAATTCAGGAGTTTCGGTCGCGCAATGGCTATTAACCGCAGAATTGGATGATATTACTTGGGTGATTCGTGAATTTGGCGAAGATAAGCATGCAAGACGGATAGCTAAAGCGATCGTTGCTCATCGTGACAATCCAGACAACGAGCCACTGACTCGAACCAGTCAGTTAGCGAAGTTAATTTCGGAAGCGGCACCAAAAAGTTTTAAAGAAAAAAAACACCCCGCGACCCGGACTTTTCAAGCTTTCCGTATTTACATTAACAGTGAATTAGAAGAAATTGATATTGCTTTGCAAGGAGCCGCTTCGATTTTAGCGCCGCAAGGACGTTTATCGGTGATCAGTTTCCATTCATTAGAAGATCGTATGGTTAAGCGCTTTATCCGCAAAGAGAGTAAAGGGCCCGATGTCCCACATGGTTTACCACTCACGCAAGATCAAATTAAAGCCTTAGGTAGTGCGAAGTTAAAAGCGATCGGTAAAGCGATTAAGCCAAGCGATCACGAAGTGGCGCTTAATCCGCGTTCTCGTAGCTCAGTGCTACGGATTGCAGAAAAGTTGTAATTATTCACTATGTCTGTCTCTAAGCCAAACCTTGCCAAGTTAATTGTGATTGACCTGTTTACCGTCGGTCGATGGCCTCTGTGTTTGTTATTAATGATTTTTGCCACTGCGATGGGCGTGGTATTTACCACTCATCATACTCGTCAAGCGATTGCCGAAAAAAATGAGGCCATGCAGCAACGTGACTATCTGGATAATGAGTGGCGTAATTTGATTTTAGAAGAGACAGCGCTGTCTGAGCATAGTCGAGTGCAAGATGTCGCCAGCCGTGAATTAGAGATGAAGCGTCCAGATGCTGATAAAGAAGTAGTGATTAAGCTTAAATGAGTAAACAGCCGACCAAAAAAGCGCTAGCCGCTAGCTCACCGACCAAGTCAACGCCGCCAGTTTTGATCCACTGGCGTTTATATTTATTACTCTCGTTTGTGGTGCTGATATTTGGTTTATTGATTGCTCGGCTCGCGTTTATTCAAGTGATTGAACCGGACAATTTGATCCGACAAGGTGATTTACGCTCGATTCGTGCGCTGACCTTACATTCAGCACGTGGGATTATTTCTGATCGAAATGGTGAGGCGCTCGCGGTGAGCGTACCGGTCGAAGCGGTCTGGGCGGATCCGTTAGTGATTTTTAGAGAGGGTGGCTTTAACGAACTTGAACGTTGGCACGCATTAGCCGATGTGTTGGGGCTAGATAGGCAAGCGATGCTGCAAAAAATTCAAGATAACAGCACGCGACGTTTTGTTTACTTGCAGCGCCAAGTCAGTCCGGCAATGGCTAAGTACATTCGCGAGCTTAAACTGGTTGGGGTTGGCCTCAAATCAGAATCACGTCGTTATTATCCGGCAGGAGAAGTCAGTGCACATCTGATCGGCGTGACCGGAATTGATGGCCATGGTTTGGAAGGGGTTGAACGTAGCTATGATAAATGGCTGACCGGTGAGGCAGGCAAGAGCATTATCCGCAGAGATCGTTATGGTCGTGTGGTTGAAAATATAGCCCTCGAACAGCGGGAAGAAGGCAAACCCCTGCAATTGACCATTGATCAGCGTTTGCAAGCTATTGCGTTTCGTGCGGTAAAACAAGCAATGGCCGATTATCGTGCCACTTCCGCTTCCGCGGTGATGCTTGATGTAAAAACCGGAGCGGTGCTAGCGATGGTGAATGCACCCTCTTATAACCCGAATAATCGTAGCGATTGGCAAAGTTTTCAAATGCGCAATCGAGTGATTACTGATGCGTTTGAGCCAGGGTCAACCGTCAAACCGTTTGTCGTCCTTGCAGCGTTAGCGAATGGAACGGCCGATGAAAATACCATTATCGATACGGGTAATGGCATCATGCAAGTCGGTGGGAGCCGAGTGCGAGATGTTTCTCGGGTTGGAAAAGCCAGTTTGCAGGTGATTTTACAAAAGTCGAGTAATATCGGTGTGGCTAAATTGGCGCTGGATATGCCTTTAGAAGATACCTTAGATATGTATCGTGCGGTTGGGCTTGGTGAGGTTTCTGGGCTCAATCTTGTCGGAGAAAGCAGTGGTATTTTCCCTAATCGCCGCCGCTGGTCTCCTTTTGAAATTGCCACATTAGCTTATGGTTATGGTTTATCGGTGACGCCGATCCAATTGGCGCATGCCTATGCGACATTAGGCAATCTTGGTGTCTATCAGCCGATTTATCTGATTGATAGTAATCGTCAAGACTTATCTCAGCGAGTCGTAGACGAAAAATACGCCAGACAAGTATTAGAGATGCTTGAAACCGTCACTCAACCGGGAGGAACCGCGGTTCGTTCTGCCGTTCCGGGATATCGGATTGCCGCTAAATCGGGGACATCACGTAAAGCCGTCGCTGGAGGATACAGTGACGAGTATTTCGCTTACACCGCTGGGGTCGCTCCGGTCAGTAACCCTCGTATTGCTCTAGTGGTCATGGTTAATGAGCCGCAAGGGGATACTTACTATGGTGGCGCTGTTGCTGGTCCAGTGTTTGCTGAAATAATCAAAGGGGCGTTACAAATCTTAAATGTCGCACCTGATGAGAATCGTTTTCAACGCTAATGTTTATTCAAATCAAAATGAAAAAATGAAATCGACATGAAGATAACTCAAGGTTTACCCACATTGCTTGCACCATGGATGAAGATTGATGATCCGCAACTCAATTCGTTAACCATTCAGCACTTGCAGCTCGATAGTCGGAAAATACAACCAGGCGATACGTTTGTGGCGGTTGCCGGACATGCTGTTGATGGGCGACAGTTCATCGCCGATGCGTTGGCTCGTGGCGCTAATCTCGTATTAGCCCAAGCCGATGAAAAGCATCCTCATGGTACGGTGAGCGATATCGATAGCAAACCGATCATCTATTTAGCGTCGTTGGATGAGCATTTATCGGCATTAGCGGGTCGTTTCTATGCCGATCATACTAACCGAGTGATCGCCGTAACCGGAACCAATGGTAAGACGACCATCAGTCAATTAATCACTCAATGGCTCGAATTGATGGGAGAGCGTGCCGCCGTGATGGGCACGACAGGCAATGGTTTTTTAAATCAATTACAGCCAGCGCTCAATACCACTGGCAATGCATTGGAAGTACAGGCTACGTTACGTCAACTGGCGGAGCAAGGGGCCGAGTATACCGCCATGGAAGTCTCTTCTCATGGTTTGGTTCAAGGAAGAGTCAAAGCTCTCCCCTTTATCGCAGGGGTTTTTTCAAACCTAAGTCGCGACCATCTTGATTACCACGGTACGATGCAAGAGTACGCCAACGCGAAGCAATCATTATTTACTGAACATGATTGTCAGCAAGCGATCTTGAATGTTGATGATCCGGTCGGTGCACAATGGGCGACTCATCAATGGCCCGGGCTAGTTGGGGTATCATTGTATCAACAGCCGGAGACAGAACGTTGCTTATGGGCGACGTCGGTCAGCTATTCCGAGCAAGGTATTCACTTAGCCTTTGATGGCAGTTGGGGAGTAGGCCACTTACACGCCCCTTTAATCGGTGAGTTTAATGCCAGTAATCTGCTACTTTCGTTGGCCACGTTATTAAGTTTAGGGTTTAGCAAGCCAGCTTTGCTGGATACTGCGCCGCAGTTAACGCCTGTCTTAGGACGGATGGAGCTATTTAGCGCACCGGGCAAAGCGAAAGTGGTTGTCGATTATGCACATACGCCTGATGCGTTAGAGAAAGCGCTTTGCGCTTTGCGTGTTCATTGTTTGGGGCAACTGTGGGTTATTTTTGGTTGTGGTGGTGATCGTGATACCGGTAAGCGGCCAATGATGGCCGCGATCGCCGAACAATTTGCCGATGAAATCATTTTTACTGACGATAATCCGCGGAGTGAGTCTGCGCACGCTATCGTACAGGATATGCTCGCAGGATTAAGCCATGCTCAAGCGCACATTGAGCATAATCGTTATCAGGCCCTGCAGTATGCTCTGACTCATGCCAATGCCGATGATATTATTTTGTTAGCGGGCAAAGGGCATGAGGATTACCAAGTACTGGCCGATCAAACCGTTCATTATTCTGACAGAGAGTCAGCTCAACAACTTTTAGGGTTAACCGTATGATCAGCACTCAATTATCGACGATCAGCCACGTAGTACAAGGTCAATTACTGGGCGCGGATAGCATTATTTCGTCTGTTTCAACCGACACGCGTCGGATTGAGCCTGAAGGGCTTTTCATCGCTTTAGTCGGTGAACGTTTTGATGCTCATCAGTTTGCGCAGCAAGCGATAGATGCGGGCGCTAAAGCATTGCTGGTTGAGCGTGCTCTCGCGGTGGACGTTGCGCAAATTGTCGTCAGCAATACCAAACAAGCGTTAGGTCAACTGGGGTGTTGGGTTCATCAACAGTGCCAAACGCCAACCATCGCGATTACTGGAAGCTGTGGAAAAACCACAGTCAAAGAGATGGTCGCTAGTATTTTAAGTGCTAAAGGTCAGGTGTTGTATACCGCCGGTAATTTTAACAATGATATCGGTGTGCCACTCACCTTACTTCGTTCGAGCCGAGAAGATGATTTTGCAGTGATTGAATTGGGTGCCAATCATATTGGTGAAATTGCCTATACGACCCAGTTGGTTAAGCCAGATGTCGCGTTAGTTAATAATGTTGCTGCAGCTCATTTGGAAGGTTTTGGCTCGATTGATGGCGTGAAACAAGCCAAAGGAGAGATTTATCAAGGTCTCGCTCCAGGGAAAACAGCACTGGTTAACTTGGATAGCCATGGCGGTGAGCTATGGAGTAAGGTACTGGCCGATAAACAAGTCAAAACCTTTTCCGTTAACCAGCAGAACGCTGACTTTTTTGCCTCGCAAATAGCGTTAAATCAAGCGGGAGAAGCCAGTTTCACCTTGCATACTCCGCAAGGTGAACAGCCCGTAACATTAGGCATTATAGGTCAACATAATGTTAGTAATGCGCTAGCTGCTAGCGCATTAGCGATGGAGATGGGCGCGAGTATACAAGAGGTAGCCGTTGGACTTGCCCAGTTATCTGCTGTGAAGGGGCGAGTTGACGTTAGCCTGTTAACACCGATGATTCGCCTGATTGACGACAGCTATAACGCAAGCGTTCCGGCCATGAAAGCGGCGATTGAACTGCTGGCCTCTTTCTCCGGTTGCCGTTGGTTAATTTTAGGTAATATGGCGGAATTAGGTACAGAAAGTCTTGCACTTCACCAACAAGTCGGTGAACATGCTGCCCCATTCCAATTTGACTATGTTTTGACGTATGGAGAGGATGCGCGAGTGATCAGCCAACAGTGTCAGGGACAGCACTTCTCAACGCATCAAGACATGCTGACGTTTATTGAGCAGCAACTCGAAGTTCGCGCCTCTCAATCTCATGTGTTGTTAGTGAAAGGAGCGAACAGTTCAGGTATGAGTAAGATTGTTGCTGCACTTAAGGAGAAATTCTCATGATTATTTGGCTTGCGGAGTTACTCCAGCCCTATTTTTCATTCTTTCGTTTGTTTGAATATTTATCCTTTCGGGCCATTGTAAGTATTTTGACCGCATTGAGTTTATCTCTTTGGATGGGACCAAGATTAATTAAGCGTCTTCAGGTGCTGCAAATTGGTCAAGTGGTTCGTAATGATGGTCCTGAGTCGCATTTTAGCAAACGTGGTACGCCAACCATGGGCGGTGTGATGATTCTAGCCTCGATCAGTATCACGGTGTTACTGTGGGCCAATTTAAGTAATCCTTATGTCTGGGCCGTATTGGCGGTACTGTTAGGTTTTGGAGTCATTGGCTTTATTGATGATTATCGTAAGGTGGTACGTAAAAATAGCGATGGTTTGATTGCGCGTTGGAAGTATTTTTGGCAATCGGTTATTGCTCTCGTGGTCGCTTTTGCTCTTTATGCCCATGGTCACGATACCGCAGCCACTCAGTTAGTTGTGCCTTTCTTCAAAGATGTGATGCCACAGCTTGGCTTACTGTATATCGTATTAACTTACTTTGTGATTGTCGGTACCAGTAACGCGGTAAATTTAACGGATGGATTAGATGGATTAGCGATTATGCCGACCATCTTAGTCGCTGCTGCTTTTGCGGTCATTGCTTGGGCAACCGGTAATGTCAATTTTGCCAATTATTTGCATATCCCCCATATTCCTTATACCTCAGAGCTGGTTGTCGTTTGTACCGCCATTGTTGGCGCAGGCCTTGGCTTTTTATGGTTTAACACTTATCCAGCGCAAGTTTTTATGGGCGATGTCGGCTCATTAGCTTTGGGTGGGGCCCTCGGTATTATCGCAGTTTTGGTCAGACAAGAGCTGTTATTGGTGATCATGGGCGGGGTATTTGTGATGGAAACCATCTCGGTTATCTTGCAGGTCGGTTCCTATAAATTGCGTGGTCAGCGTATTTTTAGAATGGCACCCATTCACCATCACTATGAATTGAAAGGCTGGCCAGAGCCGCGAGTGATTGTGCGTTTTTGGATTATTTCTATTGTGCTAGTTTTGATTGGTCTAGCGACCTTAAAAGTACGCTAATCCGTAGAGGCAAGAGTCATGGATCGTTGGCAAGACATTCAGCAAGTTGTGGTGGTTGGGCTAGGCATTACTGGCCTTTCAGTGGTCAATTATTTACGTCGCTATCACCCCGCGCTTCAGGTTAAGGTTATTGACACTCGACTCTCGCCTCCAGGTCAAGAGTCTTTGCAACCGGACGTCGCTTTGCACTGTGGTGGCTGGCATATGGACTGGCTACTCGACGCGGATTTGATTGTCACCAATCCGGGTATTGCATTGGCGACGCCTGAAATACAGCAAGCGCTTGCTGCTGGCATTCCTGTTGTTGGTGATATTGAGCTATTTGCTTGGCATGTTGATAAGCCAGTGATTGCCATTACTGGATCGAACGGTAAAAGTACGGTGACCGACTTAACTGGAGTAATGGCGAAAGCGGCGGGCGTGAAAACGGCGGTAGGGGGCAACATTGGTGTGCCCGCACTCGATCTATTAGCGGAAGCGGCTGATCTCTATGTTTTAGAGTTATCGAGCTTTCAGTTGGAAACGACAGATCATTTATCAATAGCTGCGGCGGCATTTTTAAATTTGTCCGAAGATCATATGGATCGCTACTCTGGAATGGCAGAGTATCGCCAAGCCAAGCTACGTATTTTTAATCATGCCAAAACCGCGGTGATTAATGCTGATGATCGACAAACGTCACCGGATGACTTTTCAGGGCCAATACTCAGTGTTGGTTTAGCAAATTCTGCCGATTACTCGCTAGAGATACATCAGGGTGAGGAATATTTATCGGTTAAAGGTACGCCTGTGCTGGCGGTTTCTCAACTGAGCCTTGTTGGGCGACATAATATCGCTAATGCCTTAACGGCTCTCGCACTCTTAGACGCCCTAAATATAGAGTATACCCACGCATTAGAGGCGTTAAAGTCTTACACTGGATTGACACACCGTTGCCAACTGGTTGTAGAGTATGATGGCATTCGCTGGGTCAATGATTCTAAAGCGACTAATTTAGCCAGTACCTTGGCCGCCTTATCGGGCCTTACGGTAGACGGTGATCTTTATTTGCTGGTTGGTGGCGTAGGAAAAGGTGCTGACTTCACTCCTTTGAAGCCTATTTTGGCGACGTTACCCGTTAAATTATGCTGTTTTGGTGTTGATGGGCAACAATTTATGCCATTACACCCTTCAGCGCGGTACTACCCAAGTTTATCCGCGATCCTTGAAGAGATTCATCCGCAATTGAAAGCGGGGGATATGGTCTTACTCTCTCCGGCTTGTGCCAGCTTTGATCAGTTTAACAACTTTATGGCTAGGGGAGACGCTTTCGCGGCGCTAGCTAAACACTACGCCTATACAAAAAGGTAATCTCTGTGTCCATCTCAAGCACGCTAAGCGCTTTCGTTCATTGGCTAAAAACACCGTCACCGACAGCGCTGTTTGATCGGCAGTTAGTTTGGCTTGCGTTAGGATTGATGTTGATTGGTCTTGTCATGGTAACGTCGGCTTCTTTTCCGATCAGCTCTCGTCTAACCGATCAACCCTTTCACTTTATGTTTCGGCATGGGATTTTTTTGATTTTAGCTCTGGGGACATCGGCGATTATTTTGCAGATCCCGGTTGAGCGTTGGATGCGTTATAGCTCGGTGTTTCTTGCCCTCGCCTTTGTATTGCTGATTGTGGTTTTGGTCGCGGGTAAATCGGTTAATGGGGCCTCACGTTGGATCCCACTTGGTTTGTTTAATCTCCAGCCTGCAGAGGTGGCTAAGCTAGCGCTATTTATTTTTATGTCTAGCTATTTGGTTCGTAAACAAGATGAAGTACGCGCCACTTTTTTTGGTGGCTTCATGAAACCGATCATGGTCTTTGCAGCGTTAGCGGTGCTGCTGCTGTTGCAACCAGATTTAGGTACAGTGATTGTCATGCTGGTTACGTTATTTGGCATGTTGTTTATTGCTGGCGCTAAATTATCTCAATTTTTGGCATTAGTCGTCGCAGGCGTGTTAGTCGTGGTTGGTTTGATTGCGGCAGAGCCTTATCGTATTCGTCGTGTTACCTCGTTTCTTGACCCGTGGGAAGACCCTTTTGGCAGTGGCTATCAGCTCACTCAATCCTTAATGGCCTTTGGTCGTGGCGAATGGTGGGGCCAAGGTCTGGGTAACTCGATTCAAAAATTAGAATATTTACCGGAAGCCCATACCGACTTTGTTTTTGCGGTAATGGGCGAAGAGTTAGGATTTGTTGGCGTTAGTTTAGTACTGATGTTGATTTTTAGTTTGGTACTTAAGGCGATGTTGATTGGTCGAAAAGCCTTTGAACATGATCAGCAATTTGGTGGTTATTTGGCGTTTGGGATTGGTATTTGGTTTGCTTTTCAAACCTTAGTTAACGTCGGCGCCGCTTCAGGCATGGTGCCTACCAAAGGGCTAACGCTACCATTGATCAGTTACGGCGGTTCAAGCTTGATTGTTATGTCCGTCGCGGTATCGATTTTATTAAGAATTGATCACGAATGTCGTTTGCAAGATAGAAGAAAAGATAGACATCATGAAGAAAAATAAACGTTTAATGGTCATGGCTGGTGGCACTGGGGGACATGTGTTCCCCGGCTTGGCGGTGGCAAAACAGCTCCAACAACAAGGTTGGGAGATTCGTTGGTTAGGTACTGCTGATCGCATGGAAGCTGAACTGGTTCCCAAGCATGGCATTGCGATTGACTTTATTCGCGTTAAAGGGTTACGCGGCCAAGGTGTATTGCGTTTACTAAAAGCGCCATGGCAAATCTTAAATGCTGTTTGCCAAGCGCGCCGTCATTTGCAAGCGTGGCAGCCTGATGCGGTATTGGGAATGGGAGGCTACGTCAGTGGACCTGGTGGGATTGCTGCTTGGTTGCTGGGTATTCCGGTGATTCTCCATGAACAAAATGCTGTCGCAGGCTTAACCAATCAATGGCTAGCGAAAATAGCCACTAAGGTATTCCAAGCTTTTCCTGGTGCGTTCAGTGATGCTTCGGTAGTGGGTAACCCTGTGCGAACGGATGTCACTCAAATTGCTGAACCAACAGAGCGCTTAGCGGAACGACAAGGTCCGATTCGGATTTTGGTCATGGGTGGAAGTCAAGGTGCACAGGTCTTAAATCAAACCCTGCCAGAGGTCATGGCAATCTTGGGTGACGGTTACCACATACGCCATCAAGCGGGTAAACATCATCATTCTGAAGTCGAGCAAGCTTACACAGATTTAGGTTGTACTCAGTTTGAGGTGACGGAATTTATTGATGATGTCGCAGATGCCTATCAATGGGCTGATTTAGTCGTTTGTCGCTCTGGTGCGTTAACCGTTTCCGAAGTGTCAGCCGCGGGAGTGGCGGCTATTTTTATTCCTTTTATGCATAAAGATCGTCAGCAAGCGCTTAATGCGGATCATCTTGTTTCAAGTGGCGCGGCGTTAATGATCGAACAACCTGAACTGACCAGCGAACGATTAGCGAGTACCATCGCCAATCTCGACCGATCACAATTGTTGACGATGGCTAAGCAAGCCAGACAAGCGGCTAAGCTGAATGCGGATAAAGTGGTTGCCGAGGCGATTATCGCCATCACTGCAGATAAACATGAGAAATGATCAATGACAATTAAACATACTCAAGACTTGGCGCAAATTCGTGCCCTTGTTCCAGAAATGCGTCGAGTAAAGTGTATTCATTTTATTGGCATTGGCGGCGCGGGAATGAGTGGCATCGCAGAAGTGCTACTCAATGAAGGCTATCATATAACTGGTTCTGATTTATCGAGTAATGCGGTGACTGAGCGTTTAGCCAACAAAGGGGCAACGATTTATCTTGGTCATCAAGCACAACATGTATCGCAAGCAAGTGTGGTTGTCGTGTCAACGGCAATTAATGAGCAAAACCCTGAAATCATTGCTGCTCGAGAAAAGCGAATTCCTGTCGTACGACGCGCAGAAATGCTCGCTGAATTAATGCGTTTTCGACACGGTATTGCTGTGGCTGGAACGCATGGCAAAACCACGACGACGGCTTTAGTCACGCAAATCTACTCTGAAGCGGGTCTGGACCCGACTTTTGTCAACGGTGGATTGGTAAAAAGTGCAGGAACTAATGCACGTTTGGGGTCAAGCAGGATATTAATTGCTGAAGCGGATGAAAGTGATGCTTCGTTTTTACATCTGCAACCGATGGTGACGATTGTTACTAATATTGAAGCTGACCATATGGATACCTATGGTGGTGATTTTGAAACCCTTAAGCAGACGTTTGTCGATTTTTTACATAATCTGCCCTTTTATGGTCAAGCGGTATTATGCATTGACGATCCGGTAGTCAGAGAGCTTATCCCTCGTATCAGTCGCCATGTGATTACTTATGGATTTTCGGAGGATGCCGATGTGCGGATTGCCGATTACCACCAACAAGGTCAGCAAGGTCATTTTACCGTGCTGCGCCAAGATAAGGCGGATCTGGCGATTACCTTAAATATTCCTGGTCGACATAATGCATTAAATGCGGCTGCCGCGATTGCCGTTGCCAGTGAAGATGATATTGACGATGATGCGATTTTACGTGCGATGGCGAGTACTCAAGGCACTGGGCGTCGTTTTGACCACTTAGGTGAGTTTGCCACAGGTAATGGCCATGTTATGTTAGTGGATGATTATGGTCATCACCCTACTGAAGTTGATGTAACCATTAAGGCTGCTCGTAATGGTTGGACAGAAAAACGTTTAGTGATGATTTTCCAACCTCATCGTTACACCCGTACGCGTGATCTGTACGATGACTTTGCTCATGTACTTGAGCAGGTCGATGTTTTACTGATGTTGGATGTCTATTCTGCAGGAGAGAAGCCGATCGCTGGAGCTGATGGACGCTCATTGTGCCGAACGATTCGCCGCCGTGGAAAAATAGATCCGATCTTTATTCCAGATAGTGCAGCATTACCTGCAGTTTTAGCCAATATTCTGCAAGATGGTGACTTAGTATTGACGCAAGGTGCGGGTGATATTGGTAAAATAGCCAAACAACTTGCTGCACTGAAATTGGATATTGAGCAGATGCAACAGTGTCTATAAGTTGCATAACTGAGCACTTATGGCAAATAAATGACCATTAAGCACCGATTTCTTTACTTGAGTATTTGATACTTTTCATCGGCTCAGTATAATTCGAGGGTTAACGTCAGTGCTTTTACCTTTATTGAGCAACGATATAGGGAATCACATTGCTAGTCGACATCAGGATCATCGGACTTTGATTAACCATGTGTTAACCGAAAGTCGTCGCTTATCCACTTCATCTCAAGTGAAACAGCATACCGCTTCAGGGTGCTTTTTCCTGATGGTGCTGCTGTTGATAGGCGCTTTGTTGTACTCAACGATCAGTTGGATGTGGGATGAGCATCGTCTGCCCCTTTCCCAATTAGTCTTGCAGGGCGATTTACATTATGTTTCGACACTCGATGTCCAGCGCGCCTTTGCTGAGTTAGACCATATTGGCACATTTATGTCGCAAGATATTGATGTTTTACAGAGCCGAGCACAAGCGATCCCTTGGGTTGCGCATGCTTCTATTCGTAAACAATGGCCAGACACCATTAAGGTTTTTTTAACCGAACATCAAGTGGCTGCGATTTGGAATGGTAATGCACTGCTCAACGATAAAGGTAAGGTTTTCAATGGCGATATCGCCGCGGTAAAACAAGAGTATGTTAAATTGTATGGCCCCGATGACAGTGGTCCGCAAGTACTCGCTGTGTGGCGACAATATAATCCACAGTTTCAAGCGTTAGGGTTAAATATTTCTTCCCTACTATTGAATGAGCGCCGTGCTTGGCAAATTATTTTGGATAATGGTATCCGCTTAGAATTAGGTAAAGAGTCATTAGATGAGCGTATTGCCCGTTTTTTCCTACTTTATAAGCGATTAGGGCAAGATGCTGAGCGAGTCAGTTATATCGATCTCAGATACGATACAGGTGCCGCAGTAGGTTGGTTCTCAGAGCAAGAGTGACAAAGAGAGTTTAAATGACGAAATCGGCCAATGATAGCATTGTAGTTGGATTAGATATTGGTACCGCAACGGTGTCCGCGTTGGTCGGTGAGATCCTACCTGACGGTCAAATTAATATCATCGGTGCGGGCAGTAGCCCATCACGAGGTATGGATAAAGGCGGCGTTAACGATCTGGAATCTGTCGTCAAATCGGTACAACGCGCCGTCGATCAAGCTGAATTAATGGCAGAATGCCAAATAAGTCACGTTTTTTTATCTATATCTGGCCGACATATTGCAAGCCGTATAGAGAAAGGCATGGGAACCATCTCTGATGAAGAAGTCTCCCAAGACGATATGGATCGAGCAATCCATACTGCCAAATCGATTAAAATTGGCGAAGAACAACGGATTTTACATGTTATTCCTCAAGAATTTACCATTGATTATCAAGAAGGGATTAAAAATCCACTAGGATTATCAGGGGTTCGTATGGAAGTGAGCGTCCACCTGATCACCTGTCACAACGATATGGCTCGAAACATTATTAAAGCCGTGGAACGTTGTGGGCTGAAAGTTGAACAGTTAGTGTATTCAGGATTAGCCGCTAGTCATGCGGTGATCACCGAAGATGAGCGTGAACTTGGTGTCTGTGTGATCGATATTGGCGCCGGTACCATGGATATTGCTATCTGGACGGGGGGGGCGTTACGACATACTGAAGTGCTCTCTTATGCTGGTAATGCGGTGACGAGTGACATTGCGTTTGCTTTTGGTACGCCTGTGAGCGATGCTGAAGAGATCAAAGTAAAATATGGTTGCGCATTAAGTGAACTGGTGAGCAAGGATGATACGGTTAACGTTCCGAGTGTTGGTGGACGTCCCTCACGAAGTTTACAAAGACAAACCTTGTCGGAAGTGATAGAGCCTCGCTACACTGAGTTAATGGGGTTAGTGAATCAGATCATCGACACGGTGCAAGATAAGTTGCGCAAAGATGGTATTAAACACCATCTCGCTGCCGGAGTGGTATTGACTGGCGGTGCTGCGCAAATTGAAGGATTAGTCGACTGTGCAGAGCGAGTATTCCGTAATCAAGTTAGGGTGGGGAAACCGCTCGAAGTGAGTGGTCTAACCGATTATGTAAAAGAGCCGTATCATTCTACGGCGGTGGGTTTACTTCATTACGCAAGAGATAGCCAAATAAGTGATGATACTGATTATCAAGAGCCTAAGCGCCAATCAGTATCGAGTTTATTCAGCCGCTTGCGTAATTGGATACAAAAAGAGTTTTAACCTGATAAGCAGGAAAAACGGAGATAACACATGTTTGAACCGATGATGGAAATGTCTGACGATGCGGTAATCAAAGTCGTTGGAGTGGGTGGTGGTGGCGGTAACGCTGTAGAACACATGGTGCGTGAGTCCATCGAAGGCGTGGAATTCATCAGTATCAATACAGATGCGCAAGCACTTCGTAAAAGCAATGTCAGTACGGTTATCCAAATTGGTGGTGACATTACTAAAGGACTCGGCGCGGGTGCTAACCCGCAGGTGGGGCGTGATGCTGCTCTTGAAGATCGAGAAAGAATTAAAGAAATTCTCTCTGGCGCCGATATGGTATTTGTCGCCGCTGGTATGGGTGGTGGTACTGGAACTGGTGCTGCTCCGGTGATTGCAGAAGTGGCAAAAGAACTCGGCATTCTAACGGTTGCTGTAGTGACCAAGCCATTTAGCTTTGAAGGTAAAAAGCGCCTCGCGTTTGCGGAGCAAGGGATTGAAGAACTATCGAAACATGTTGATTCTTTAATTACCATCCCTAACGAGAAGCTGCTCAAAGTATTGGGTCGTGGTATTACCCTACTTGAAGCCTTTGCCAGCGCGAACGACGTACTTAAAAATGCCGTACAAGGCATCGCTGAGTTAATTACTCGTCCAGGTATGATTAACGTCGACTTTGCTGATGTAAGAACAGTAATGTCTGAAATGGGTCATGCCATGATGGGTAGCGGTGTGGCTAGAGGTGAAGATAGAGCAGAAGAGGCGGCAGAAATGGCCATCTCAAGTCCGCTTCTAGAAGACATCGATCTAGCAGGAGCTCGTGGCGTACTGGTTAATATTACGGCTGGCTTGGATATGCGTCTTGATGAGTTTGAAACGGTGGGTAACACGGTTAAAGCTTTTGCATCAGACAATGCGACAGTCGTGATTGGTACTTCACTTGATCCAGATATGGCCGATGAAATTCGTGTAACAGTCGTAGCAACCGGTATTGGTAACGAGAGAAAGCCAGATATCACATTAGTTGCTGGTGGTAGCAAACCGAAAACCACCGCCATTGCTCAACCACAGAACGTTGTTTCGGCGGCTAAAGTGGAAGAGAGAATGGCACAGCCTTTGCAGGAAAAGGTAGAAGTGAAAACTCAGTCAGCATCAACGACGAGTAGTGCTTCTTCTGCAGGCCAAAGTACGGCACCTAAGCCAGAAAAAGAGAGCGGTTATTTGGATATTCCGGCTTTTTTACGTCGTCAGGCTGATTAAAATAGCGCCACAATTTGACACCGTTCAAAATTTTGGTAAGATGTCGGTCGGTTTTTATCGGTCGAGCTTTGTGGCATCGAAATAGAGGCAAGTAGATGATCAGACAACGTACTCTGAAAGAAATAGTGAAAACAACTGGAGTGGGCCTTCACTCTGGTCGTAAAGTCACGCTTACTCTTCGCCCTGCTGCTGCAAACACGGGTATTATTTATCGCCGTACTGATATTAATCCACCTGTTGATTTTCCTGCTGATCCGGCATCAGTCCGAGATACTATGCTATGTACAGCATTAGTGAATGACGATGGTATTCGTATCTCAACCGTTGAGCATCTCAATGCGGCTTTGGCTGGCATGGGAATCGACAATGTTATTGTTGAAGTAGATGCTCCGGAAATTCCTATTATGGACGGCAGTGCTAGCCCATTTGTATATTTACTGCAGCAGGCTGGTATTGAAAAACTGAATGCGCCTAAGCGTTTCATTCGTATCAAAAAACCAATACGTTTCCAAGATGAAGACAAATGGGCAGAGTTACGTCCCCACAATGGCTTTAAAATGGATTTTGAGATCGAGTTTAATCATCCAGCGATTGATGGTGACGAGCAACATCTGGTGTTTGATTTCTCTTCGCAAGGTTTTGTAAAAGAGATTTCTCGCGCTCGAACGTTTGGTTTTATGCGTGACATTGAATATTTACAATCTCAAAACCTCTGCCTCGGTGGGAGTTTTGATTGTGCTATCGTGCTTGATGATTACCGTATTCTGAACGAAGAAGGTTTGCGTTTTGCTAACGAATTTGTCACTCACAAAGTGTTGGATGCTATTGGTGATCTTTACATGTGTGGCCATGCGATTGTCGGTGAGTTCAGAGCTTACAAATCAGGACATGGTCTAAATAACCAGTTACTTCGTGCGCTATTGGCTGACCAAGAAGCGTGGGAATGGGCAACATTCGAAGAAGAAGCAGGATCTCCGGTTGCTTTCGCTGAGCCGAATATGGTTATCGCATGAACGACGAATAAATAAAAAAGCCAGACTCAGTCTGGCTTTTTTATTTATTACTCATCTTGAACAGCATCCTACCTATTTTATGGTTATCTAAAGCGGCAATCTATTAGAAGAACGGCGGTAATAAGTTGCCTCTTAGGGTACTTAATCACATTTTGCCGCTTGAGATTGGAATCGCGATGACCATGTTAATGGCGTTTAGTTGCCATAACAGACTTCGTTCTGATTAAGTAAAATGGTATCTTACGCCTTTGGTGCTATGACCATTGATGATTATCGAGAAAAATCCTTACACTGAGCATGACTTAATTGGCTTAGTGTCTTGAAAATAAACATCTTCAGCACAATATCGAAGGAACATGATTTATCTCAGTATCCTTAGTTGAAGATAGAGAGAGACTGGAAATATTTAAAGCAGATCGGGACGATCCAAGTAAAGAGAGATATATAAAAAATGATAACTAAGCTACTGACAAAGGTGGTTGGCAGTCGCAACGACCGAACCTTGCGCCGTTTAAGAAAAATTGTTAAAGAGATCAATAACTTTGAACCTGCATTTACGGCGCTTTCTGATGATGAGCTAAAAGCGAAAACTATCGAGTTTCGTCAGCGTATTGAGCAGGGAGAATCGTTGGATCAACTGTTACCCGAAGCCTTTGCCACGGTACGTGAAGCCTCTAAGCGTGTGTTTGGCATGCGTCATTTCGATGTGCAATTAATTGGTGGTATGGTACTCAATGCTGGGCAAATCGCCGAAATGCGTACTGGTGAAGGTAAAACACTCACCGCAACATTACCCGCTTATCTTAATGCGTTAGCGGGTAAGGGCGTACATATCGTTACCGTCAATGACTACTTAGCTAAACGTGATGCGGAAACCAACCGTGCCTTATTCGAGTTTTTGGGCATGACCGTTGGGATTAACGTTCCGAATATGCCACCTCATGAGAAAAAACAAGCCTATCTTGCTGATATTCTTTACGGCACCAACAACGAATTCGGTTTTGACTACTTGCGCGATAACATGGCTTTCCGTATGGAAGACCGAGTTCAACGTGAACGCTTTTTTGCGGTAGTGGATGAGGTGGACTCGATCTTAATCGATGAAGCGCGTACGCCATTGATTATCTCTGGCCCTGCTGAAGATAGCTCTGAATTATATACACGAATCAATACACTGATTCCCAATCTCCAACAGCAAGATAAAGAAGACTCTGAAGATTATCGTGGTGATGGTCACTATACCGTGGATGAAAAATCCAAGCAGGTTTACCTGACCGAAACTGGGCAGGAGTTTGTTGAGGAGTTGTTAATTCGTAATGGTTTGATGGAAGAAGGGGATACCTTATATTCTCCGACCAATATTAGCTTATTGCATCATGTGAATGCGGCACTGCGCGCACATGTCTTATTTGAGAAAAACGTCGATTATATTGTTACCGATGATGGTGAAGTAGTTATTGTTGATGAGCATACCGGACGAACGATGCCAGGACGTCGTTGGTCTGATGGCTTACATCAAGCGGTTGAAGCGAAAGAAGGGGTCAAAATTCAAAATGAGAACCAAACCTTAGCCTCTATTACCTTCCAGAATTACTTCCGCCTCTATGAAAAATTATCTGGTATGACGGGAACCGCTGACACAGAAGCTTTCGAGTTTCAGTCGATTTATGGTTTGGAAACGGTGGTTATTCCAACCAATAAACCAATGGTTCGTGACGATATGCCGGATGTCGTGTATCGCACCGAAGCAGAGAAGTTTGCCGCGATCATTGAAGATATTAAATATCGAGTAGAAAAAGGTCAGCCAGTACTGGTTGGTACGGTCTCGATTGAAAAATCAGAGCTACTTTCTAATGCGCTGAAAAAAGCTAAGATCAAGCACAACGTGCTGAATGCGAAGTTTCATGAGAAAGAAGCAGAAATTGTTGCCGATGCAGGTAAACCTGGCGCGGTCACCATTGCAACCAACATGGCGGGTCGAGGTACGGATATTGTCCTCGGTGGGAGCTGGCAAGCACACATTGAGATGTTAGATAACCCAACTCAAGAGCAGATTGATCAAATCAAGGCTGAGTGGAAAAAAGTGCATGATCAAGTCTTGGCCTCCGGTGGTTTGCATATTATTGGTACCGAGCGTCATGAATCTCGTCGCATTGATAACCAGTTGCGTGGTCGTTCTGGGCGTCAAGGTGATGCGGGTTCTTCGCGTTTCTATCTCTCAATGGAAGACAGTTTGCTGCGCATCTTTACCTCAGATCGTATGGCGAGTTTAATTCAGAGTGGTATGGATGAAGGCGAAGCGATTGAAAGCAAAATGCTCTCTCGCTCAATTGAAAAGGCACAACGTAAAGTTGAAGGTCGTAACTTTGATATACGTAAACAGCTACTGGAATACGATGACGTAGCCAATGATCAACGTAAAGTGGTTTATGAGCTTCGTGATGAGCTAATGAAAGTCGATGATATCAGTGACATGATTGAACACAATCGTGTTGATGTGTTTAACTCGGTGATTGATACCTACATCCCACCACAATCGTTAGAAGAGATGTGGGATATCGAAGGTTTGCAAGAGCGCTTGAAAAATGACTTTGATCTTTCTCTACCGATTCAAACTTGGTTAGATGAAGATGACAAGCTTTATGAAGAAGCGTTGCGTGAACGGATTCTGGAACAAGCGGCTACCGTGTACAAAGAGAAAGAGCAAGCGGTTGGCGTTTCAGTCATGCGTAACTTTGAAAAATCAGTCATGTTGCAAACACTGGACACGTTATGGAAAGAGCATCTTGCAGCCATGGACCATCTACGTCAAGGGATCCATTTACGTGGTTATGCGCAGAAAAACCCAAAACAGGAATATAAGCGTGAATCGTTTGAACTGTTTGAAGGTTTGCTTGATTCGCTAAAATCCGATGTGATTGCTATTTTGTCGAAAGTTCGCGTGCAGCAGCAAGATGAAGTGGAACGTATGGAAGCTCAACGTATTGCTCAAGCAGAAGAAGTTGCTCGTCGTGCTCAAGCGCAACATGCAAGTAGCGATAACCAAAACAAAGACGATGGGCATCATCCGATGGTGCGTGAAGAGCGTAAAGTGGGACGTAACGAACCTTGTCCTTGTGGCAGTGGCAAAAAATACAAACAGTGCCACGGTAAAATTGATTAATTTTATTTAATCCAGTAAAAAGAGTCGCTTAGGCGACTCTTTTTTTAAATCTATATCGTATGGGAAAACGCATGAAACGCATTCATATCGTTGCTGGGATTATTGTTAATTCTGAAGGCTCACAGATTTATATAACGAAACGTCCTGATGATAAACATCAAGGTGGTTTATGGGAGTTTCCTGGAGGAAAGGTTGAAGTCGGTGAAAGTATCGAGCAAGCCTTGGGTCGTGAATTGCATGAAGAGATTGGTATCACGGTTACCGAGCAGGCCTTGTTTGAACACCTTGAGTTTGATTACCCTGATAAAGCCTTAATGTTCGATTTTATGCTGGTGACCCATTTTGAGGGACAGCCTTTTGGTAAAGAAGGCCAACAAGGTAAATGGGTAGCGATCAGTGAATTAGCTCGCCATTCCTTCCCAGAGGCTAATGTGGTGATTGTTGAGCGAGTAATGAAAGAGTTACTCTAAGTGCTAGCCAGCATCGAGGATAGTTGTTAGTTTAAGGGCAATGGATAAATCGTCTATCGCGAACCATGGAATGAGAAATGGAGAAAGAAGCAATGATAAGAATTGCGATTGCAGGTGCAGCTGGTCGTATGGGACGCAATCTCGTCAAGGCAAGTTATTATAACCCCAATACTATCGTCGGTGCAGGTTCTGAGCGTCCAGAATCTTCACTAGTCGGTGTTGATATTGGAGAGTTGTGTGGAGAAGGACGCTTTGATGTTGCTTTAGTTGATAACTTAGAGCAAGCCGTGAATGATTTCGATGTAATTATTGATTTTACTGCTCCCTCTAGTACGTTAGCCAATATTGAACTGTGCGAAAAACACCATAAAAAATTAGTCATTGGTACAACTGGATTTGATGAGTCTCAGTTAGCGCAAATTAAGCTTGCCGCGCAACAGGTCTCAATTGTCATGGCTCCGAACTACAGCGTTGGGGTTAACTTGGTGTTTAAGTTATTGGAAAAAGCCGCGCAAGTGATGGGGGATTATTGCGATATCGAGATCATTGAAGCTCATCATCGCTATAAAGTGGATGCTCCCTCTGGAACGGCGATTGGTATGGGAGAAGCGATTGCTCACGCGATGGGAAATAATCTCAGTGATGTTGCGGTTTATGCACGTGAAGGGATCACTGGCGAGAGGGCTCGTCATGAAATCGGTTTTGCCACAATTCGTGCCGGAGATATTGTCGGTGAACATACAGCAATGTTTGCCGATATCGGTGAGCGAGTAGAAATCACTCATAAAGCGACCGATCGCATGACCTTTGCTAATGGGGCCGTCAAAGCGGCTATCTGGTTAGCCGATAAGCCCGCTGGACTTTATTCGATGACCGATGTGCTCAATTTGAATGAGCTTTAATTACATAATTATGCGCTAACTTAGGTTGGCGCATTTTTTTTACCCAAGTTAAACTCCCGTGTTTCCTTTTTTCTAAAAGCCTTTTTATCGATTTTTAGTGTATTAAAATGAAGGTCTTGATGGGCTTTTGTTTTGTAAGCTCTATTTTTGTTTGTTTTGTCCTTTGTTTATCGTTTGCTTTTGTTTTTGGTTTTTTAGTGATTTTTTATACGGCGTGTTTTCCAGGGTTTTTATTTATTTCATCATTATTAGCAGTAAAGTGGAGAGAAAAGTGTTGTTTTGATGGCTTTGGTGTTAGTTTTGTTGGCAAGCTGATAAATAAAAATTTAATTTATCAACGATTGTTGACAGAGATTAGTGTGAACTTTAGAATACCGCCAATTTGTCTAATATAGCCTCAAGCAACGTATCGCTGCGAACAGGAAGGCAGATTTGCGATTTAATTTATATTTAATGCATTTTTATTCTGGAGGTTGTCTTGAGTAAACCAGCACTGTTGGTCCTAGAAGATGGGACAGTGTTCCACGGAGTGTCCATTGGGGCAGAGGGTTTTTCCGTTGGTGAAGTTGTTTTTAATACTTCGATGACGGGGTACCAAGAAATTCTCACTGATCCTTCCTATTCTCAACAAATTGTTACTCTCACTTATCCCCACATTGGTAATACCGGAACCAACTCTGAAGACGAAGAATCCTCTTCTATTCATGCACAAGGCCTTGTGATTCGCGATCTTCCTCTTATCGCTTCTAACTTCCGTAATCAACTTTCTCTCTCTGACTATCTTAAATCACAAAATATTCTCGGTATTGCGGATATTGATACGCGTAAACTGACACGTATTCTACGTGAAAAAGGTGCGCAAAATGGCTGTATTATGGCTGGTGAGCATTGTGATGAAGCGTTCGCGTTAGCGAAAGCGAAAGATTTCCCTGGCTTAAAAGGAATGGATCTTGCGAAAGAGGTTACAACACAAGAAGCGTATGCATGGCAACAAGGTTCGTGGACGTTGGAAGGTGGACTTCCTGAAGCAAAAGACCACAGCGAACTGCCTTATCACGTCGTTGCTTACGATTTCGGAGCCAAGCGTAACATCCTGCGTATGCTGGTTGACCGAGGATGCCGCTTAACCGTTGTTCCGGCTCAAACTTCAGCCGAAGAGGTATTGGCACTGAAGCCTGATGGTGTTTTCTTATCCAATGGCCCTGGTGACCCAGCTCCGTGTACTTATGCAATTGAAGCCACTAAAGTGTTCTTAGAGAAGGGATTACCGGTATTTGGGATCTGTTTAGGACACCAAATTCTAGCCTTGGCTTCTGGTGCGCAGACAGTAAAAATGAAATTTGGCCACCATGGTGCCAACCATCCAGTTAAAGACTTACAGCGTGACGTAGTGATGATTACAGCGCAAAATCATGGCTTTGCTGTCGATGAAGCAAGCTTACCAGATACGCTGCGCGCAACACACAAATCACTGTTTGATGGTTCTTTACAAGGCATTCATCGTATTGATAAACCTGCGTTTAGCTTCCAAGGTCACCCAGAAGCAAGCCCTGGTCCCCACGATGCCGCACCTCTTTTCGATCATTTCATTGAATTAATTAAACAGCACACAGCCTAATTCGGAGTAGTAGACGATGCCAAAACGTACTGACATTAACAGTATTCTAATTTTAGGTGCAGGCCCGATTGTGATTGGTCAGGCTTGTGAGTTTGACTACTCTGGTGCCCAAGCCTGTAAAGCTTTGCGTGAAGAAGGCTATCGAGTGATTCTCGTCAACTCGAACCCGGCGACGATCATGACTGATCCAGAGATGGCCGATGCGACTTACATTGAGCCTATTCACTGGGAAGTGGTACGTAAAATCATTGAAAAAGAGCGCCCAGACGCGGTATTACCGACCATGGGTGGTCAAACTGCATTGAATTGTGCGCTGGAGCTAGAAAAACACGGCGTATTAGCTGAATTCGGCGTAGAAATGATTGGCGCAACCGCTGATGCGATTGATAAAGCCGAAGACCGCTCTCGTTTTGATAAAGCAATGAAATCAATCGGCTTAGCTTGTCCTCGCGCTGATACGGCAAAAACGATGGAAGAAGCTTACCGCGTTCAAGAAATGGTGGGTTTCCCTTGTATTATTCGCCCTTCATTTACTATGGGTGGAACCGGCGGCGGTATCGCTTACAACAAAGAAGAGTTTGAAGAAATTTGTCGCCGTGGCCTCGACTTATCGCCAACCAACGAGCTGTTGATTGATGAATCACTGATCGGTTGGAAAGAGTACGAAATGGAAGTGGTGCGTGATAAAAACGATAACTGCATCATCGTTTGTGCGATTGAAAACTTTGACCCAATGGGCATTCACACGGGTGACTCGATCACAGTAGCACCAGCGCAAACGCTAACTGACAAAGAATATCAGATCATGCGTAACGCATCGCTAGCCGTACTGCGTGAAATCGGTGTTGAAACCGGTGGTTCAAACGTACAGTTTGGTATCAACCCGAAAGATGGTCGCATGGTGATCATCGAGATGAACCCACGTGTTTCTCGCTCTTCAGCTCTGGCATCGAAAGCGACGGGTTTCCCAATTGCTAAAGTAGCGGCTAAATTGGCGGTTGGCTTTACGCTTGATGAGCTGATGAACGACATTACTGGTGGTGCAACCCCAGCGTCGTTTGAACCAACTATTGATTATGTTGTGACGAAAATTCCTCGCTTTAACTTCGAAAAATTTGCCGGTGCTAACGATCGCTTAACCACGCAAATGAAGTCGGTGGGCGAAGTGATGGCGATTGGTCGTAACCAACAAGAATCGCTGCAAAAAGCATTGCGTGGCTTAGAAGTTGGTGTGAATGGCTTAGATGAAATGGTCGATCTTGATGCGCCTGACGCATTGACCAAAATTCGCCATGAACTGAAAGAAGCGGGCGCTGAGCGTATTTGGTATATCGCCGATGCATTTCGTGCCGGTTTATCGGTCGATGGAGTGTTTAACTTGACCAATATCGACCGCTGGTTCTTGGTGCAAATTGAAGAACTGGTCAAGATGGAACAAGACGTCAAAGCGGGCGGTTTTGCTGGGCTAAACGCCGATGTACTGCGTAAAATGAAACGCAAAGGTTTTGCAGATGCGCGTCTCTCGACTTTATTAGGCGTGGCTGAAAGTGAAATTCGTCGCTTGCGCGATCAATACAACATTCATCCGGTCTACAAACGAGTTGACACCTGTGCCGCGGAATTCTCATCCGATACTGCGTACATGTACTCAACCTATGATGAAGAGTGTGAAGCGCAGCCGACCGACAGAGAAAAAATCATGGTGCTCGGTGGTGGTCCAAACCGTATCGGTCAAGGTATCGAATTTGATTACTGCTGTGTTCATGCTTCACTTGCACTGCGTGAAGATGGTTATGAAACCATCATGGTTAACTGTAACCCTGAAACTGTATCTACTGACTACGATACCTCAGATCGCCTCTACTTTGAGCCAGTAACACTGGAAGATGTGTTAGCCATTGTTCGCGTCGAAAAACCGAAAGGGGTTATTGTCCAATATGGCGGCCAAACGCCATTAAAACTGGCGCGCGCCTTGGAAGCGGCCGGAGTGCCGATTATCGGTACTAGCCCAGATGCGATTGACCGCGCGGAAGATCGTGAACGCTTCCAGCAAGCGGTAGAGCGTTTAGGATTGCTGCAACCAGAAAATGCCACGGTCACCACCATGGAACAAGCGATTGAAAAATCAAGAGAGATTGGCTTCCCGTTGGTAGTGCGTCCTTCTTATGTGCTTGGTGGTCGGGCGATGGAAATCGTCTATGATGAGCAAGATTTGCGTCGTTACTTTAACGAAGCGGTCAGCGTATCGAATGAGTCACCGGTTCTGCTCGATCGCTTTTTAGACGATGCGGTTGAAGTCGATATCGATGCGATTTGTGATGGCGAGCGAGTCGTGATTGGTGGCATCATGGAGCACATTGAACAGGCGGGTGTTCACTCCGGTGATTCTGCTTGTTCACTGCCGGCTTACACCCTAAGCCAAGAAATCCAAGATGTGATGCGTGAACAAGTTGAGAAGTTAGCCTTTGAATTGGGCGTGCGCGGTTTGATGAACACCCAATTTGCGGTGAAAGATAATCAAGTTTACCTGATTGAAGTTAACCCTCGCGCTGCACGAACGGTTCCGTTTGTATCGAAAGCTACTGGCGCACCGCTGGCAAAAATTGCCGCACGTGTTATGGCTGGTCAGTCACTTGAGTCGCAAGGCTTTACCAAAGAGATCATTCCTCCTTATTATTCGGTCAAAGAAGTCGTGTTGCCCTTTAATAAGTTTCCTGGTGTTGACCCATTGCTTGGCCCTGAAATGCGCTCCACTGGCGAAGTGATGGGTGTTGGAGCAACGTTTGCTGAAGCTTACGCTAAGGCAGAACTCGGCTGTGGTAATGTGTATCCTGATGGTGGTCGTGCGTTATTGTCGGTACGTGAAGAAGATAAAGAGCGCGTGGTCGATTTAGCTTCTAAGTTGATCAAACTTGGCTATCAGCTAGATGCAACTCATGGTACGGCGGTGATTCTCGGTGAAGCTGGGATTAACCCTCGCCTAGTTAATAAGGTGCATGAAGGGCGTCCGCATATCTTGGATCGAATCAAAAACAATGAGTACACCTATATCGTCAATACGGCGGCAGGTCGTCAAGCGATTGAAGATTCAAAAGTATTGCGCCGTGGTGCTCTAGCCGAAAAAGTTAACTACACCACGACGTTAAATGCGGCATTTGCAACCTGTATGTCACATACCGCTGACGCGAAAGCATCGGTCATCTCTGTGCAAGAGTTACACGAGCAAGTCAAAGCCAGCTTAGCCTAATAACAATTAAGGTAAGTCGTTAAGGCTTATCAGACAACCTCATTGCCCGCTGAATTAAGCGGGCTTTTTTATCAGCTACAATACCCAGAGATCTCCCAAGCTTATATCGATGAATAAATGGAATAGGTTGTTGTCTTGTGTTTCGCTGTTTTGATGTTTTGAGCAGTGATAGTGTTGAGCTTTGTCATTCAAGATGTTGATTAGAAATGGAACTTTCACTGGAAGTATTGGGCCTGCTGTTTGTAGTGGCGGGCGTTGCGGGATTTATTGATGCCATAGCCGGTGGTGGTGGTTTGCTAACGTTACCAGCCTTGCTGGCGGCTGGGGTTCCTCCGACTCAAGCCTTGGCGACCAATAAACTGCAAAGCTCCTTTGGAAGCTTTTCGGCCACTTTCTATTTTGTCCGCCAAGGCTTAGTGAGTCTAAAAGCGATGCGCCTGGCGATTGCGTGTACTTTTTTCGGTGCGGCGCTTGGCGCAGAAGCGGTGCAATATATTGATGCCTCTTTGTTGACCAGTTTAATACCCGTGTTATTGATTGCCATCTCGCTCTATTTCCTACTTGCCCCAGCAACAAAAAATCATACCGGTTCCGCTCCCTTATCGGAAACGGCTTTTGCTTTCACGGTCGGGTTTGGGGTTGGGTTTTATGATGGCTTTTTTGGCCCCGGTACCGGTTCGATCTTTACCGTCTGTTTTGTCGCTTTAGGCCATTTTGGATTGGTGGAAGCCACCGCGCGCACTAAAGTACTCAATTTCACTTCCAACATTGCCGCGTTGACCTTCTTCTTAATCGCTGGTTTACCGATTTGGCAGATAGGGTTAACCATGGCGGTCGGCGGGTTTATCGGTGCCCGTATGGGGGCAAAAGTGGTGATCAGCCAAGGTCAGCGTTGGATTCGCCCGCTGGTGATCACTATGTCTATGCTGATGGCGCTAAAACTGCTTTGGGAACAGCATTATGCAGCGCTGTTATCAATGTTTGGACTCTAATGCTGCGATAGCGGCTGGCGCGCAGACAAATATGAATTGGCCGAGTCAGATCGGCAAGTTCAGCGAAATCAAAGCAGTGCTGGGGCTCAATTTTTAGGGTGCTGACAATCGAACGTGGTACTAGGGCTGGTAACATACCGCCGAGTGCGAGCTGCGCCGCGGCGGTGTAAGAGTCCATCTCCATCGCGGGTCGAATGCCTTGTTTGTGCAGCATGGCCGCTTGGTAGGTATTGGCGGGATTGGCTAAATCATTAGTGATCAGCTCGCTTGGCAGTGAGAACAGAGGTGCTTGGCTAATCACGGTAAATGGCTCATCGCCTAAATGAAAAGTCAGCAAACCGTGATTGGCGGGCAGATACCCCGCACAAAAGCCCAAGGTGGCTTTGCCAGACTGAACATTTTCGACAATTCGCGGTGTGTGGTTGGTGGTGATCACCCAATGTGGGTCGTGTTTTCGATGTTGCCCCATAGTCTGGCCAAGATAACCCGCGACTAAAGTCTCTGAGCAATCCATGCGCAGCAGCGTATTGTCTTCCAATGTTTTCTGCTCGAAAATTAAACCATGCAACTCATTAAACGTAGGGCCAATGCTGGCAATTAATTGCTCGGCATCTGCAGTCAATTTGATGTGTCGGCCCGCGGGAACAATCAGTTTTTTGCCGAGTTTTTTTTCTAAGTTAGCAATGCGCTTACTGACTGCCGATTGGCTGATATAGAGTTGGCTACCGGTACGGCTCATGGTTTTTTCTTTGCTGAGCACCAGTAAGGTTTCAATGCCTTCGAGTAACATAGGTTGATGACAAATGGGAATAGATGTCGCTAATGGTAACCTTGAACCATCGTGGTGTCGTCTACTAAAGTCACAAAGCTTGCGTATGGAGCATCACCAGCCATGATGACTGGTGATGGAGGGATTATTTAGTCAATGCAAAAGTCGGCAGTGATAAGTGCCAACGAATGGCGCATAAGCGGATGACGAGAGTTGAAATCACCCCGCATAGGAAAGCGCTCGAACTGTTATAATCTAAAGCGAGTGCGGTGGTATGTACCATGCCGCCGACAATACACGCGGTGGCATAGACTTCGCTTCTTAATACCATCGGGATCTCACGAGCAAGCACATCACGGATGATGCCACCACCGCAGCCGGTGATTACCCCCATAATGATGGCGATTAACGCTGATTCTTGGAAGATCAGTGCTTTTTCAACCCCAATAGCGACAAATACAGCCAGGCCAACCGCATCACAGACCGGTAATATCCACCAAGCGACTCGTTTAGGGCGACGGACAATCAACATGGTTAATAAGCAGGTCGCAAAGATCACCCATAAATAAGTGGTATCGGTGATCCAAAAAACCGGCGTCGCACCTAGCGCCATATCGCGAATGGTTCCACCACCAATGGCAGTGACACTGGCTAGAACCACCGCACCGAAAGGATCCATCTTTAATCGCCCTGCTAGTAGTGCGCCTGAAATCGCAAACACCGCAGTGCCAAACATATCAATCAAGTAGAGCAGTGAAGTATCCAAAGTTGAGTCGCTCGCTTAACATTCCCTGTTAATTTGGGATGAGTGAATGGGAGCACATTGTATGCAACTTTTGCTGTTTTAGTTAATACTTTTCTATTTGGGCAAAATAATTGCAAACTTGCTCAATCGCGAGCAGTGATCTTGGGGTTTGGCGGTTGAGCCAATCAGCATTAAGGCTAGTAATCTGTCCTTTTTTTACCGCAGGGACTTGGTTTTTCCAGCGCTGCCACATAGTGCCTTGAGCCATCGCTTGTTCTGAAGTAAAGATGACTTCTGGTTTGGCGAGTAGCACCTGTTCAATACTGACTTGAGGATAGGGGGACGGGCTATGTTGGAAAATATTCACCCCCCCACAAAAAGCGAAAATCTCACTTGGCCAACTGCCTTGCGCTAAGGTGATGATGGGCTTTTCACTTAATTGGTAAAAATACCGAACTCCATCGAGATGAGCGTATTTCTGTTCAAGTTGAGTGAGCTGCTGACGAAACTGATTGGCCGTTTGCATACCTTTTGTTGGATCGCTGGCGTATTGACTGAGTTTCTCTATATCATCTGCAATATCAGTCAGTGTTTTAGGATGAGAATAAAACAAAGGAATGCCTAAACGAGCCAATTTTTCCACTTCACGCATGGCATTGCCTTCAGGCCAAACGATCACCAAGTCAGGTTGTAAGGTCAGAATCCGTTCAATATTGATCCCTTGATAATTGGCGACTCGAGGTAGAGTTTTGGCGGATTCAGGATAATCACTATAGTCACTGACCGCGATCAGCTTATCCCCTAGTCCGGCCGCGAAAACCAGCTCGGTGGCATGGGGAGCTAAGCTAATGATCCTTTCCGCAGCAGAAAGAGTGCAAAAAGGCCAAGAGAGCAGAAGTAAGAGAAAGAATCGGTGTGGCATGTTTATACGCCTTGATAAACGAGCAGTAACATAACGCTTTGTAAAATAAGCCAAAGCCATAATCTACGGGTAAGTAGTTGGCGTAACTGAGCTAAATGAAGGCTTGCTGGCACTATGCGCCCGCCAATTTTGGCGCGCACCGCTTTTTGCTGACCATAGATCGCTGGCCCGCCCAATGCTAAGTGTAATTTATTACCGACTGCACACAGTAGCCATCCCGGCCCCGGTAACGGCCAAGAGCGACTTTGGTTGAGCGTTTGCGTCAAATTATATTTAATATTATCGCCCATCAGGATCAGTAAACTAAATAAACGCAGAGGAATAAGATCGAGTAACGCGACAGCGCGAATGATCGGTAAACCAAACGGCTGAAATTGAGTACGAGAAGGAGACCAACAACGGGCCAATTCAACCATTAAACGATAAATAAACGCGCCGATCCCCCCGAGTAATCCATACCAAAATAGAACCCCAACCAGGTTACGGCCAATACCCATAGTGATGGTTTCGACACTGGCTTTACCTAAACCGACCGGGGAAAGCGTCGCCGTTTCACGATTAACAAACGGCACCAATAAACGGCGAGCTAACGGTTTATCCTGTTGTGCCAGTGCTTGACTCATCTGCTGGCTAAGTTTATCTGCACTGCGCCAATCGAGAGCTAACAGCAATAGCGCTAATTCAAACAGTTGTGGATGCCAAACCAAAGGCTGCAAAGCAACGCACAGCATAATGGTAGGGATAATCATCAGCAGCCAAGCCAGCGTGCCGGAAATTAAGCTTTGTTGGTAATTGCTCGGTTTATTAACTTTGTCAGCCAATATTTCGGCAAATTTATGCCATAAGGTAATCGGATGGGCAGCGTGAGGTATCGGCAATAGCCAATGAAATAACAAAGCGCCCCACATTACGAGTAGGGCACCATTGGTATAAAAGGGTTTGAATAATTCATCCATGAACAACAGGCTACTTTAGTAGTTCAACCATTTTTAGCACCATCGCTGAAGAGCTTTGCGCGGCTAGCGGCAAAAACTCATCAAAAGAGAGCGGTGAAGCTTTATCAGCGACATCAGAGATGGCGCGTACCACGACAAAAGGTACACCAAATTGATGGCAGGTTTGGGCAATCGCCGCCGCTTCCATTTCGACCGCTACTGCGGTTGGGAAATGTTGACGGATAAAGTTTTGTTTTTCTTCGCTGCAGACAAAGGCATCACCAGTGCAAATCAGGCCACGAACCGCATGTTTGTTGTCCATGGTTTGCAGTGCTTGTTCAGCGATTGACATGAGTTTCTCATCCGCCTGAAATGCAGCGGGCTGACCAGCCATTTGCCCGATTTCGTAACCAAAAGCGGTTACATCGGCGTCATGATGACGGACTTCAGTAGAGATCACTACATCGCCCATGGTTAAACTAGGATCAAAACCACCGGCTGAACCCGTGTTGATGACCACATCTGGTTGATATTGATTGAGCAATAATGCGGTGCCAACCGCGGCAGATACTTTACCGATCCCAGATTGAAGCAAGATAACCTCAACACCATGCAGCTTACCGCTGTAATAGGTGCAGCCACCTTGACTGACTTCTTGGCGTTGTTCGAGAGCGTCTTTTAAGATGGCGACTTCTTGTTGCATCGCGCCGATGATGCCAATTTTCATGTCATGTCTCTTTTCATTGGATAAAAATCACTGCAGTTTATCATGCTCGGCTAGGTTTGATCGAGATGAAGCAGAAAGGTAAACCGCTGAATAGACTATTGTAGCAAACCAGCAGCCGTCATTTTATCACGTAGTGTTTCAACTCGACGGCGATTAACGCCAAAATCGCTATAGCCAACTCGAGACTCTGAACGAACTTTTAACTGATCATGCTGCAGTTTAAGTTCCAAGTCATCGACAAAGCGTAATACACGTGTAGTGCATTCCACTCGTAAGTAATTCTCTTCTTTTTCAACGACTTCAGCGCCGGGTAAGGTTAATGCAATACGTTCAATTTGGCTAAGGGTCACTCCTGGGCGCAGGATAAACGGTGCCACAGAAAATTTTTCTCTCGACTCTTCCGTCGAGACACAGTTGGGTTTATTCCCACAAAGGTCGGTTGTTCGGTCGGTCATATTCGATGCAACGCCTCGGCTACAAGCAATGATAAGGAGTGATAACCCAATAATAATGAATGGCTTCACGACATTTTCCTATAGCGAATAAAATTTGAGCATAGCTGATATTTGTCGCTGAGGATAACCAATTATACGATTGATTGACGATCTTTGGTTTATTAAGGTCATGATTTTTCTAGTTTGACGACTAAGGCCGTTAAGGTTGAGTAATGAGACGATGTTTTTAGCAATAAAAAAGGCTAACACAAGGTGTTAGCCGTTTAAGATATCCCTTTCCTACCTGTAACGCCAAGTTGTTTGGGTATAGATAAAGCGCTTACGCCGATAACATTAAAGAATCATTGATCGATTCAAGATGCGTGTTGCCCATCAAGTAAGCATCAATCGCTCTGGCTGATTCACGACCTTCATTGATGCAGCGTACAACCAGTGATTGGCCAGTGCGCATGTCGCCAGCAGCAAAGACCCCTTTTTGATTGGTGGCAAAATTATCCGTTGCCACGTTACCGCGATCATCAAGTTTTATCGCTAATTGTGCGAGTACACCATGTGGTTCTGGATGTAAAAAGCCCATCGCGAGAAACGCCATATCACAAGCTATCACTCGCTCAGTGCCAGCCACTTCGCGAAACTCAGGGCGTTGTCCCGGTGCTGCCTCTTGCCAAACAATATCGGCAATTCGTAGCCCAGTCACTTGACCTTGCTCGTTGCCAATAAATTCTTTGGTCAGAATATTCCAATGTCTTTCGCAGCCTTCTTCATGGGAGGTCGATGTGCGTAAAATCATCGGATACTGTGGCCATGGCATATTGGCTGGACGTTTTTCTGGTGGCATCGGCATGATCTCGACTTGCGTAATGCTCGCCGCGCCATGACGATTAGACGTACCGACACAGTCTGAACCGGTATCGCCACCACCAATGACCACCACATGTTTGCCTTTGGCATGAATCTCTTCACCTTTAAGATCCATATTATTAGCGCGGCGATTATTTTGTCCGAGGAACTGCATCGCAAAGTAAACGCCTTGCAAATCACGTCCGGGGATCGGTAAATCACGTGGTACGGTGGAGCCGCCAGTCAGCAAAATCGCATCGAACTCTTGGCGTAGCTGTTGCGCGTTAATATCAACCCCCACATGAGCATTAACCACAAATTCAACCCCAGCTTGAGCCATAAGATCGAGTTTGCGATCAATCACGGCCATGCTGAGTTTAAAGTCAGGAATGCCGAAACGCAGCAAACCGCCAACTTTTTCATCCCGCTCAAACACAGTCACCTGATGTCCAGCGCTATTTAATTGCTCAGCTGCGGCTAATCCCGCCGGCCCAGAGCCGATAATAGCCACTTTTTTACCAGTACGAGAACGAGGGGTTTTGGGCTTGGCATAGCCTTCTTGATAAGCACGTTCAACAATGGTTTTCTCAATATTACAAATGGTGATGGGATCTTGATTAATACCAAGCACGCATGAGGTTTCACAAGGCGCAGGGCATACTCGACCAGTAAACTCAGGGAAGTTATTGGTCGAGCTTAAGATTTGCCATGCTTCTTGCCAACTATCGCGATAAACCGCATCATTAAATTCTGGAATGATGTTACCAATCGGGCAGCCGCTATGACAAAACGGCACCCCACAATCCATACAGCGAGCTGCTTGTTGGTTAATTTTGTGACCAAATTCTTTATTGAGCACAAATTCATGATTGTGTTTAATTCGCTCTGCTGGGTCGATCTTTTTTGGCAGCTCTCGACCAAACTCTAAAAATCCAGTTGCTTTACCCATTATACAGCCTCCGCTTTTTCCATTGCCGCTGCGGCTTCCTTACGTTTTTCAAGCACGGCTTTATAGTCACGAGGCATGACTTTCATCATTGTCGCTAAGCTTTGCTCAAAATTGTTGAGGAATGTTTGTGCCACTTCACTTCCTGTGAATTGAACGTGTTTAGTCAGCATATCTTTTAACAGCGCTTTATCTTCCGCTTCGATAGGATCGAGATCGACCAGCTCAGGATTGAGTTTTTGTGAAAAATCACCGGCTTTATCCCACACGTAAGCGATACCGCCACTCATACCTGCGGCAAAGTTACGTCCGGTTGAACCAAGGATCACCGCAATACCGCCGGTCATGTACTCACAGCCATGATCGCCGACACCTTCTACGACCACTTTTGCACCAGAGTTACGCACGCAGAAGCGTTCGCCCGCTAAGCCTCGAATATAAGACTCACCAGAGGTGGCGCCATAGAAACAGACGTTACCAACCACGATATTATCTTCGGCAATTAAGCTGGCATTGCGGTTAGGATAGAGTACTAACGTACCGCCAGATAAGCCTTTACCCCAGTAGTCGTTGGCATCGCCCTCAACTTCAAAATGCACGCCTTTGGTCAAGAAAGCACCAAAGGATTGCCCAGCACTACCGTTAAATTTAACCGTCATAGGCTGAGGTAACCCTTGATCTTGGTAGACTTTACAAATTTCGTTCGACAGCATGGTGCCAGTACTGCGATCGGTATTGATGATCGGCAGTTCGGCATTCACCGCTAAGCCTTGTTCAAGCGCAGGTTTCGCTAACTGGATTAATTGACGGTCGAGGACATGCTCCAAATTATGGTTTTGTGCGCTTTGGCAATAAATACCATCACCTTCACGGGCTGGCTCAAGATAGAGTAGGGGAGAAAGGTCGAGGTTCTTATACTTCCAGTGGCCCACATCATCACGTAATTTGAGTTTTTGCGCTTGCCCTACCATCTCATCAATGGTGCGAAAACCAAGCTCAGCCATGATTTCCCGTAGGCCTTGTGCCATATATTGGAAGAAGGTCACCACATCTTCCACGCGGCCATCAAAGCGTTCACGTAAGGTTTTGTTTTGAGTTGCGATACCGACTGGGCAGGTGTTTTTATGACACTTACGCATCATGATACAACCTTCCACGACTAAGGCGGCGGTAGCAACGCCCCATTCTTCGGCCCCCAGTAAGGTGGCGATAGCGATATCGCGTGGGGTTTTCATCTGCCCATCCGCTTGTACCACGATGCGGTTACGTAAACCGTTTTTAAGTAGTGTCTGATGAGTTTCAGCCAGACCAAGTTCCCAAGGTAGGCCGGTATGGCGAATCGATGAAATAGGTGACGCGCCGGTGCCGCCGTCATGGCCTGCAATCAGCACTACATCCGCTTTCGCTTTAGCAACACCAGAAGCGATAGTGCCCACGCCGGCTTCAGAGACCAGTTTAACGTTGACTCGCCCTTTACGGTTGGCGTTTTTCAAGTCAAAAATCAGCTGCGCCAAATCTTCAATGGAGTAGATGTCGTGATGCGGTGGCGGCGAAATTAAGCCGACCCCTGGCGTTGAGTGACGAGTTGCGCCAATCCAATCATCGACTTTATCTCCTGGTAGCTGACCGCCTTCACCTGGCTTGGCTCCTTGTGCCATTTTGATCTGAATTTCGTCGCAGTTGGTCAAATAGTAAGAGGTAACCCCAAAGCGTCCAGAGGCGACTTGCTTGATGGCTGAGCGTTCCCAATCGCCATTCTCTTTACGAACGAAACGCGCGGGATCTTCACCCCCTTCACCAGAATTGGAACGTGCGCCCAGGCGGTTCATGGCGACTGCTAATGTTGAGTGCGCCTCATGAGAAATCGATCCGAACGACATTGCGCCAGTGGCAAAGCGTTTCACAATACTCGACACAGGCTCGACGTCTTCAATCGCAACTGAACCCGCTGGATTTTTAATAAAATCTAGCTGACTACGCAGGGTCACCGCTTTATCTCCTTGGCTATCGACAGCAGCAGCATACTGCTTGAACTGTTGATAATCTTTATTACGGGTAGAGTGTTGCAGTAAATGGATGGTTTCTGGGTTAAACAGGTGTTTTTCACCACGCTGTTTCCACTGATAGACACCGCCGACATCGAGCATTTGTAACGGGATTTCACGAATCGGATAGCCAATACGGTGACGAACCACCACTTCTTTGGCGATATCGTCTAACGTTAGGCCCTGAATACGAGTAACAGTACCAGTGAAGTATTTGTCTACCACGGATTTACTGATCCCTAATGCTTCAAAGATCTGTGCCCCATGGTAGGACTGTAAAGTCGAAATGCCCATTTTTGAGAAAATTTTCAATAGGCCAGCATTGATCCCTTTACGATAGTTTTCGAAGTATTTATTCACCTCAACGTCAGTATCCAGCTTATTGCGACGCTGCAAATCGACAATGGTTTCGACCACTAAATACGGGTTCACCGCATTGGCACCATAGCCGACTAAGGTAGCAAAATGGTGAGTTTCGCGCGCATCCCCAGTTTCAACCACAATACCGCACTTAGAGCGTAGTCCTTTACGGATCAGATGATGATGGACAGCGCCGACAGCCAGCATCGCTGGAATCGCGGCATGGTTAGAATTTACCGCGCGGTCAGTAAGAAGAATGATGGAATAGCCATCGATCACCGCATCTTCAGCGTATTGGCAGATGCGTTTGAGTGCTCGCTCAAGTTTGCCTGGCTCTTCACTGGCTTGAAAAACAATATCCAGTGTTTTGGCTTGCAGGTGCTCATTATCAATCGCGCGCAGTTTTTCTAATTCGGCATTAGAAATCACCGGTGATTCTAGCTCGACTTTACGACAATGAACCGGAGATTCAGCGAGTAGGTTTTGATCACGACCAATATAGGTATTGAGCGACATGACCATCCGTTCGCGGATCGGATCGATCGGCGGGTTGGTTACCTGCGCAAACAACTGTTTAAAGTAGTTTGATAGATGCTGAGACTGATGCGATAGCACCGCCACTGGCCAGTCGGCTCCCATTGAGCCAAGAGGCTCATAGCCGGTTTCCGCTAAGGTAAAGATAATATCGTTGACTTCTTCACTGCTGACCCCAAACGCTTGCTGACGATGGAGCAGGCGCTCAGGTGAAGGCTGACTGTGAACGTTATCGGCCTCAGGCAGCTTTTTTAGGCTCAGTAAGTTATCTTCTACCCATTTTTCATAAGGCTGCGCGTTAGCGATGCCATCTTTGACTTCTTCATCAGAGATGATTCGCCCTTGTTCAAGGTCGGCGACAAAAATGCGTCCGGGTTGTAAGCGACCACGGTATTCGACATTAGCGGGATCGATTTCTACCACACCAGATTCAGAGGCCATGATCAAAAAATCGTCTTTAGTGACGGTATAACGAGAGGGACGCAAGCCGTTTCTATCTAAGGTTGCGCCTACTTGTACGCCATCGGTAAAGCACACTGAGGCTGGGCCATCCCATGGTTCCATGATATTGGCATGATATTGATAAAAGGCACGACGCTTGGGATCCATGGTTTTATTTTCTTGCCACGCTTCGGGGATCATCATCATCAATGCGTGCGGCAAAGTGCGGCCCGATAGCACCAATAACTCTAACACCATATCAAAGTTAGCAGAGTCTGACGCGCCTTCCTGACAAACCGGCAGCAGCATATCAATTTCTGCTTGGGTAAAGAGATTGGATTGTAAAATAGCTTCGCGGGCTTTCATCCAGTTCAAGTTACCGCGTACGGTATTGATTTCGCCGTTATGGGCAATGTAACGAAACGGCTGCGCTAAACGCCATCTTGGGAAGGTATTGGTGGAAAAACGTGAATGCACCAGAGCCAAGGCGGTAACCATGGTTGGGTTTTGTAGATCGAGAAAATATTGCGGAACTTGCTCAGTGGTTAACTGACCTTTATAAACCAGCGTTTTATAGGAGAGCGAGTTGATATAAAAATCATCGCCAATATTAGAAACGCTTTCGAGACAAACGCGAACGGTATAGTTACGCAGAACGTAGAGTTTGCGCTCCAATTCTTGCGGCGTACTTCCTGGACCGGCTGAGATGAAAACATGTTCAAAATAAGGCTCAGTACTGAGTGGATCGGCACCGAGCATGCTGTTGTCGGTTGGCAGTTTGCGATAACCGAGGACATCAAGATCAAGGCGCTTAGCATTACGCTCTAAAATATCACGGCATTGAGCGCGTTTGTGCTCATCCCTTGGAAACAAGACGACACCGACGCCGTATTGGTCAAATGACGGTAGTTTAATCCCCAGTTTTACCGCTTCCTCTAAGAGGAATTCGTGAGGTTTCTGCAGTAAAATACCCGCTCCGTCACCGCTACAGGGGTCACAACCTTGTCCGCCACGATGTTCCATGCGCGCTAGCATATCTAGGGCTTGAGTCACGACATGGTGTGATTTACGGTTTTTGAGGTGAGCAACAAAACCGATGCCGCAAGCGTCATGCTCGAGTTCTGGCGTATACAGACCTTGCGAACTTTGTTCTCTATTAACCATAGATACATCCTTCCAGTTCAGTTGGACACAAGCAAGCCAAGGCAAGCCCCAGCACTGCATCTATCCTTATTGTTATCCATTTAAATCGATCTATGCTGACCGACTCGCATCCCTTCCGTCTCTCACAGGAAATATATAGTGTGAGAAAAACAATCCTTAGTGATATTCCTCTGTTTAACCACATTTTATAGTGGTTTATATAGGTAGGAATGGAATATCGCCGACGTTTCCTGAGCTTATTTGTAATAAAACAAACAAAAATCATCATGAAACTGTAACTATCCTACAATTTTGTTAGCCGTAAATGCAATGAAAAACTCGGTCTTTTTTACGCCTTTTTCTCAGTTTCTGCATAATCAGCGCAACATTTTTCAAACAAAGTTAGCTAAATGCAGATTTAATGAATGTTTATTGATTTTGCACCACGCGGTATCTATCTCATACGCTTACTATTTATTCCTTTCGATGTAATTTAATTACATAGATCGAAGTGAGAGTTATTTGTATTCACAGCTTGGGTATTCGTTATGCAACTGCACCAATTAGTAAACACATTAGGGCAAGATCTTCAACGCCGCTATGGTGAGAAAGTCCATAAACTGACGTTGCATGGTGGCTTTAGTTGTCCTAATCGAGATGGCACCATTGGTCGAGGCGGATGCACATTTTGTAATGTTGCCTCTTTTGTTGATGAACATACCCAAAAGCAAAGTATTGCTGATCAGCTAAAAGAAAGAGCGGGTGAAGTTCAGCGTGCCAATAAATACTTAGCTTATTTCCAAGCCTATACCAGCACTTATGCCGAAGTTCAGGTGTTAAAAGCCATGTATCAACAAGCGTTGCAAAGTGCCAATATTGTCGGTTTGTGTGTGGGCACTCGCCCTGATTGCGTCCCGGATGCGGTATTGGAACTGTTGCATGATTATGTGCAGCAAGGGTTTGAAGTTTGGTTAGAGTTGGGTTTGCAGACCGCAAATAATAGTACTTTAAAGCGCATTAATCGCGGTCATGATTTTGATTGTTATCAATCGATCGCTCAAAGAGCAAGAGCGCTTGGTATTAAAATCTGTACTCATTTAATCGTTGGGCTACCTAAAGAAACGGCAAGCGATAATGTGGCGACATTACAGCAAGTCGTTGAAGTGGGAACAGATGGTATCAAGTTGCATGGTTTGCATATTGTTGATGGGAGTACGATGGCCAAAGCGTGGCGGGCAGGGAAGTTAGTTGCGCCAACATTAGAAGAGTACGTCACGATTGCCAGTCACCTCATTCGCTTAACGCCACCTGAAGTGGTTTATCATCGCGTCTCTTCTGCCGCTCGCCGTCCTACGTTGTTGGCTCCTCTCTGGTGTGAGAATCGTTGGCTGGCGATGACTGAGCTTGGCCGGCGATTAGCAAAAGATGGCGCGCAAGGTTCATTAATCGGGCGTCCTTTCCAATACATTAATCCGACCAACAAAAAATAAGCCGCTCACTTTTAAACGCAATTTACTGCGTTACGCTAGGCAAACTCTTAGAATAGTTGCAGATCCTGATTTGAGAAGCTGGTATCTTTATCTTTTAAGTCTTTTTAATCACAGGCTTTTTATCTGAAAGCGCTGTTGGATTAGCGCTGAGCCGCGGTTTTGAAACTCACTTAGCGTCACGGCCATTATCTATGCGGAACCTGCAATGAAACCGATAAAAAACTTAGCTCAATACTACGTCGATCTACTTGTTAAATTGGGTATTTTACGTTTTTCAATTTTACTGGCTTTAGCGTTGGTTGCCTTAGCTGTGGTAGTCCAAGTCGGAATTACGCTGGTTTTGAAAGGTTTTGTCGATGACATTGATATTGTACGTTCGGTATTTTTTGGACTATTGATCACCCCGTGGGCGGTATATTTCTTATCAGTCGTGGTCGATCAGTTGGAAGAGTCTCGACAACGTCTCTCTAAGTTAGTCTCCAAGCTCAAAGATATGCGCTCGCGAGATCAAGAACTTAACCAACAGTTACAGCAGAATATTGTCAAACTCAATCAGGAGATAGAAGAGCGAATTAAAGCCGAAGAAGCCCGTGAAGAGGCGATGGTTGATTTAGAAAACGAAGTGTATCAACGAGAGAAAACGCAGTTGGAATTGGCCGAACGTACCGCGCTATTACGCTCGTTCATCGATGCCTCACCGGACTTAATTTATTACCGTAATGCGAAAGGTGAATTTTCCGGCTGTAACCGAGCAATGGAAGAGCTAACCGGGAAACGGGAAAGTCAATTAGTCGGTCTGACACCTTGGGATGTGTATCGTAAGGAGATTGCTCAATCGATAGTTGAAACCGATCAGCAAGTATTTAAGAATAATCAAGCCATTACCTATGAGCAATGGCTTGAATATCCCGATGGACGTAAACACTTCTTTGAACTGCGTAAAGTGCCTTTTTATAGTAAAGAGGGCCGTCATCTAGGTTTAGTGGGTTTTGGACGAGACATTACTGAACGTAAGCGTCATCAAGAATCGCTAGAAAAAGCCAGCCGTGATAAAACCACCTTTATTTCGACCATCAGTCATGAATTACGCACGCCACTCAATGGTATTGTCGGTTTAAGTCGAATGTTACTTGATACCCAACTAACGGATGAACAGCGTAAGCATATGCAAACCATTCAAGTCAGTGCGATTACGCTGGGTCATATTTTTAACGATATTATTGATATGGATAAATTCGACCGACGTAAGTTAGAGCTGTTACCCGCCCCTTTAAACTTTGTCGAATTTGTCGCTGAGCTAGAGAGCCTTTCTGCTTTAATGGCAGAGCAAAAAGGACTGCGTTTTGATTTGGAGCGCTTAACCGATCTGCCGACTTGGATTGAAGTCGATGCAACACGCTTGCGCCAAGTGCTGTGGAATTTAATGAGTAACGCCATGAAGTTCACCAAAGAAGGTGGCGTAGTGATGAGTGTCAGCGCGGATATTCATCCAGGTTCTGCTGACATCATCATGGAAATAGAAGATACCGGTATTGGTATTCCAGAGACTGAATTAGATAAGATCTTTGCCATGTATTACCAGGTTAAATCTGGCAAAGATAACCTCCATGCTGTAGGAACGGGCATTGGTCTTGCGGTTTCGCGCCAATTAATTAATTTAATGGCTGGTGATATCGAGGTAAGCAGCGAAGAGGGCTTCGGCAGTACCTTTACGGTGACTATCCGAGTGCCCTTAGTGAGTCCTCCTGATAAGCCGCAATTAAGCCTAACTCCACAAAAAAGTTTACGTATCTTTATGGTGGAAGATATTGAGCTTAATGTCACGGTTGCTCGCTCACTGTTAGAGAGCTTAGGCCATGAGGTTACGGTCGCTATGACCGGTGAAGAAGCTAAACAACGATTTACGCCCGATCAGTTTGATTTGGTTTTCTTAGATATCCAACTGCCGGATATGACCGGGTTTGATGTGGCGCAGTTTTATCGAGAGACTTACTCCTCATTACCACCACTCGTTGCGTTGACCGCCAATGTCTTGAAAGATAAGCAGCAGTATCAAACCCAAGGATTAGATGATGCGATAAGTAAGCCGCTTTCGGTGCAAGCGGTGCAAGCGGTGATCAGTAAAGTTATTGCTCAGCAGCCATTTCAGATCGAGGCTACGAATATCCCTGATGTTGATCCTGCAGAGCCTTGCTATCAAGAGTTATGTGGTCGTTTGCTCGATCTCGACATGTTAAATTCTTATCTCGATATTGTCGGGCCTCAACCCATGTTAGAAAGCGTTGAGATGCTTGAAAAAATGATGCCGAGTTATTTAGAGGTCTTGGATTCTAATATGGTGGCGAAAGATCAAGCTGGCATTGTCTCTGAGGCTCATAAAATTAAAGGTGCAGCAGGCTCAATCGGCTTAAAACGAATTCAAAGTGTTGCACAAAAAGCTCAGTCTCCGGATGCGCCAGCATGGTGGGAAAATATTACCGATTGGGTCGATGAAATAAAAAATGAATACCGTAATGATATTCAAGTGTTAAAACAGTGGTTAGAGCAAAGGAGATAACATGAAAAAATATGGCTTAATGATACTCACTTTTTTATTGTCAGCGTGTGCAGCGTCGCCGCAAGTCAATTGGCAGGCAAGTAATGCGGCACTATTTTCTCAGACCGCTATTCAGCTAAAAAGTAATTTATGGACCGATCGGATGCCAAAAATAGCCTTAACTGAGGGGGCCACTGAACTCGATTTCACCGACAATTTAAACGGTACTCTAGTGTTAGAAACTTCAGGTCAATTGCCAGCGGATTTAACCCTGTTTCAATTAGTGTTCAGACAAGGAGATGAGATCTGGTCGCTTGAGGGCTCTGAGTTAGAACTTCGCACACTAAGTGAAAATAATTGGGAAGTGGTATTTAACAGCACGCTATCGGTGGATATTAACCGTCCAGTAAGTGTAGCGTTGGGGATACGAGACAGTTTGGGTGAGACGTGGTTAGTCGAGCATCAAGTCTCGATTGATAAAGTCTATTAACGAATACCTAGGGTCTGTTGACTTTAAAGTCGACTTTAAAACTAGCGGCCTTTCGCTTCGAACATCTCGTCATCTATGCATATGGCGATTGATATATGTCTCGCTTAACGGCTGCTCTAAAAAATTCGCGAGCACCTGTAGACCCAGTGATTTCGGTATGATGACCATAAAAAAGCCTCGATCATCTGTCGAGGCTTTTTTAATCACATACTCGCTTACTCAGTGATATCGCCACAGAAGCGATAGCCTTCACCATGAATGGTCGCGATGATTTCTGGTGTACCAGAGATCGATTCAAAATGCTTACGAATACGACGGATAGTCACATCAACCGTGCGATCATGAGGCTTAAGTTCTCGGCCAGTCATTTTCTTCAATAGATCGGCACGAGTTTGAATTTTCCCCGGATTCTCACAGAAATGAAGTAGAGCACGGAATTCTGAACGCGGCAGCTTGTAACCTTCACCATGTGGGCTGATCAAAGAACGACTATTGATATCCAATACCCAGCCATTAAATTGATACTTTTCAACCGAACGCTTTTCTTCGTGAGCAACGTTGGCATTCATTGAACGGCTCAATAAGTTACGCGCACGAATGGTCAATTCACGAGGGTTAAAAGGTTTGGTGATGTAATCGTCAGCACCAATTTCAAGGCCTAGAATTTTATCGACTTCATTATCACGGCCGGTTAAAAACATTAACGCAACATCAGCTTGTTCACGAAGCTCACGAGCAAGCAGTAAGCCGTTTTTACCCGGTAGGTTAATGTCCATGATGACTAAGTTAATGGGATTATCCGACAGTATTTGGTGCATCTCTTCACCGTTACTGGCTTCAAAAACAGCGTATCCCTCTGCTTCAAAAATACTTTTTAATGTGTTGCGAGTGACTTGCTCGTCTTCAACGATAAGAATCTGCGGGGTTTGCATTTGGCGGTACCTAAACTTGTGAAAAAATTGTACTAATAGAACTTATTCTAGGCAAAAACATAACATACAAGAAACTTTATGTTGATAATAAATCAAAGTATCTTGAAAAATCACCTCAACTGCCGCCGTCCTTGGTGTATTTGCTATAAAGATCCATCACCTTTCACTTCTATTAGCCTTTGAGCGGATTCTATAATGTTAACAGCATGCTAACAACGCCCAAATGTTAATTCCAATCACTTTGTTGATTTATATCAAGAGTTGCAATGTAACAGATATGAATAGTAATAACGAGATGTAAAAAGAGATGATCAATGAAAACCTATGGTACGCTTACACTCAAGTCACGCTGGTGTTCCCAACAAGGAGTATTGAAGGGAATTTTGCGATTATTACCGCATGGAACCCACGAAGTGTTCGCTTGTCAGAAGATGAGAATCGGCGAAATAATCGACGTTTACAGCAAACTTTAATCGGCTATGATTTGACCGATGTTATCGTTGGTAATGATGATTTTAGTTGGTATGAAGAGAGTTTTGCGGTCGTGATGCCTCTCGCTGACGCGGTGGTTTTAGCTGGCCAGTTTGCGCAAAATGGGCTTTATTACGTACAAGATGGACTACTTATTTTGCAATCTTGCCTTGATCATCAACGATTCGATTTAGGGTCATTATCAAGCAAAATCACATCACCTTAAACCGAGTCATGTAACAGATTTACTTATTCCTTGCGATTTGAAACGGTAGCGGTGGGTGTGAGTACTCGATCAGCAAGTTGATTATTATTGGCGCTGATTAAGACACATACACTTACTCGCGATGTTACCACTTCTTGTCGTTGGGCGATTAGAATCATGGAGGAACAATGAACGATATAACACCGGATCTGTGTGATAAGTACCCATCACAAGTTACGCTACTTAACCTACCACTACAAAATTTTGGCATGCGTAGTGCATTTTGGGGAGAGATAGTCACTGTACGTTGCTATCATGATAACTCAAAAGTCAAAGAGATTCTCAGTCAACCAGGTAAAGGTAAAGTTTTGGTTGTTGATGGTAATGGTTCTTGCCAAAAAGCCTTAATGGGCGATCAAGTTGCGATCATGGCAATTGAAAACGGTTGGGAAGGCGTGATCATTAATGGGGCCATCCGCGATGTTGTGGCGATGTCACAAATGGATTTAGGGATTAAAGCGTTAGGTACCTCGCCCTTTAAAACTGACAAGCGTGGCGCAGGAGAGGTCAATGTGACTCTAACTTTGCACAACCAAATGGTTCAACCTGGGGATTATCTGTATGCCGATTGGAATGGTATTTTACTCTCTGAGCAATCGCTAACGTTGGCTTAAAACCGAAAGCCGATACCGAACTCAATACCCTGTTGCCATTCTTGATAGTCAAGGGTGGCGTGTAAATCTAAGTTTTCCGATAGACGTAGGCGACTTGATAGCTCTGCTGAAAAGGCGTCATAGCGACGTTTTTGGTCATCGTATTTTGTCGATGAATAAAGGGTACTCTTAACCGAGATTCGCTCGTTAACTTTGTAACTCACACCGCTTAAAAAGCCATTACTAGCGCCATTGATTGAGGCGCTTGATGAGTTAATCCTCGCACCGACATAAAGATCAACGTTACGAAAGACATTGTAAGCGTAGCCACTATCAATTACCCAACTATCGAAAGTTTGGCTATTGGGGTCACTGTAGAGAAAAACGGTGTGCGCAGAGCGGGAGGGCTCAGAAGGTAAGGAGGGGAGCGTTACCGCGTGGGCGCTTAATGCTAGCCATAAGCCAGACAGTGCGATCAGTATGCGCATGGTATCCTCCTTGTTACCGAGCTTTGTTTCACGTTGAACACTATTTAAGCATAAAATTCCCCGCTTTGCAGAGAGAAATTATCTTGAATTTATCTTTATGATTAATGGATGGGTGATAAAGCTCGGTTTTGTTTATCTTTATTGAGCGAATGATTATTTAAAATGCATAGAATGTTAAACTTTTTATTGACTCTGCAACAAGAAATAAGGTAAACGTAGATAAACGCCCACAGAAAGTGATTTATCATCGTGATGACATTGTTCAGCCTAGTAATGACCACCACCATTATTACCACCGACACTACGCATGTTGGGGCGGGCTGCTGAGCGTAAAATTTCACAAGAAAAAGGCCTGTATCCCCACCGATACAGGCCTTTTTTTATACCTATTATTTTGACGAGTTTGGAGAAAGGGATGCGAGTATTAAAATTTGGAGGTTCATCATTAGCGGATGCTGAACGTCTATTGAGAGCGGCCGATATTATCGTTAACAATGCTCAACAAGAAGGCGTGGCCATTGTGCTTTCAGCACCGGGTAAAACCACCAATAAGCTAGTGGCGATTATCGATACGGCGTTACGTCATGGTGATGTTGAAAGGCAAGTGCTTGAACTGGAACAGTCATTCCAACGTTTGTTTAATGATATTCAAGCTCAGCTCCCCAAGATAGACGGCGCTGCTTATCATCGACAAGTAGATCAATCTATGACTCAACTGCGTCAGTTTGTGTATGGTATTCATCTGTTAGGCATGTGTCCTGATAATGTTAATGCACGGATCATCAGTAAAGGTGAGCGTATTTCTATACAGCTAATGAAAGCGGTCATCCAAGCCAAAGGTTTAGCGGTCAATTTAATTGATCCAGTTCAGTATCTCATCGCTAAAGGTGATTATTTGGAAGCCATGGTCGATGTTGAACTTTCGACACAAAATTTTTTACAGTCCCCATTACCCAAGCAACATGTCCATATCATGCCTGGTTTCACCGCTGGTAATAAAAAAGGTGAGCTGGTTTGTTTAGGGCGTAATGGATCGGATTATTCTGCGGCAGTATTGGCGGCGTGTTTACGCGCAGAATGTTGTGAAATCTGGACCGACGTTGATGGTGTGTATAACTGTGACCCTCGTTTGGTTGCTGATGCTCGCTTACTCAAGTCGCTTAGCTATCAAGAAGCAATGGAGTTGTCTTATTTTGGTGCTTCGGTGTTGCACCCCAAAACTATCGCCCCAATCGCTCAATTCCATATCCCATGTTTGATCAAAAACAGCTTTAATCCGCAAGGGGCGGGGACATTAATTGGTCAAGATACGGGTGAAGATCAACTGGCGATCAAAGGCATCACGACCTTGAATCATTTGACCATGGTTAACGTATCCGGACCGGGTATGAAGGGCATGGTTGGTATGGCGAGTCGTGTATTCGGTGCAATGTCTACTGCTGGGGTATCGATTGTCTTGATCACTCAGTCGTCTTCTGAATACAGCATTAGCTTTTGTATTGAAGCCCAAGATAAACGGTTAGCTCAACAAGCATTAGCCGAAGCATTTGAGTTGGAACTAAAAGAAGGCTTGTTGGAGCCGGTTGAGTTTATGAACGATTTGTCGATCATTACATTGGTTGGTGATGGCATGCGCACCTCACGTGGCGTGGCGGCACAATTTTTTGCTTCGTTAACCGAAGCACATGTCAACATTGTTGCCATTGCTCAAGGCTCTTCCGAACGAGCGATTTCTGCGGTGATCCCAGAAGATAAAGTCTCACCTGCCATTAAAGCGTGTCACGAAAATTTGTTTAACTCAAAACATTTCCTTGATGTGTTTGTGGTTGGCATCGGTGGTGTTGGCGGTGAACTGGTGGATCAAATTTATCGTCAACAAACCAAACTTGCTGCCAAAGGTATCGTGATCCGCGTCTGTGGTTTAGCGAATAGTAAAGGGTTATTACTCGATGCTGACGGCCTGCCATTAGAGCATTGGCGAGATAGAATGAGCGCCGCGACGGAGGCTTTCTCTTTAGCCAATTTAACCGCTCTGGTTCAACGCAATCATATTATTAATCCAGTATTAGTTGATTGTACGTCTAGCGAAGTGATTGCTAGCCAATATGCCGATTTTCTTGCCGCAGGCTTTCATGTGGTGACGCCTAATAAAAAAGCCAATACAGGTAGCATGGCTTACTATCAGCAATTACGTAATGTAGCTCGTCAGTCGCGCCGTAAATTAATGTATGAAACTACCGTCGGGGCTGGTCTACCGGTTATTGAAAATTTACAAAACTTGATTGCCGCAGGGGATGAACTTGAGCAATTTAACGGTATTTTATCCGGTTCTCTCTCGTTTATTTTTGGTAAATTGGATGAGGGACTGACTTTTAGTCAGGCGACGTTATTAGCCAAAGAGAAAGGCTTTACTGAGCCGGATCCCCGAGATGATTTGTCTGGGATTGATGTAGCGCGTAAGTTACTAATTTTGGCTCGTGAATCTGGTTTAGCGCTTGAACTGAATGATGTCGAGGTTGAGCCAGCTTTACCACCGGGTTTTGATGCTTCAGGCAGTGTTGAAGTGTTTATTGCTCGTTTACCCCAAGCTGACCACTATTTTGCACAGTTAGTTGATCAAGCGCGTCAGCAAGGCCGTGTACTTCGCTACGTAGCAGAAATTTGCGCTGGGCGTTGCCAAGTTCGTCTCGCGATGGTTGATGAAAACGACCCGATGTTTAAGGTCAAAGATGGTGAGAATGCACTGGCATTTTACAGCCGTTATTATCAGCCGATCCCGTTGGTACTTCGTGGCTATGGTGCTGGTACTGAGGTCACTGCTGCGGGTGTTTTTGCCGATGTGATGCGGACATTAGGCTGGAAGTTAGGGGTTTAAGCGATGAGTTCAAGTGATATGAGTGTAGTAGTTTACGCGCCAGCCTCGATTGGGAATGTGAGCGTCGGTTTTGATGTTCTGGGTGCCGCCGTCTCTCCGATTGATGGCAGTTTATTAGGCGACCGAGTGTGCGTTCAAGCGGGAAGCCTGCCTTTTGAACTCAAAACCGCGGGGCGCTTTGTCGATAAACTGCCTAGCGATCCTGAGCAAAATATTGTTTATGACTGTTGGACGGTATTTGTTCGTGAATTAACCATCAAGCAGATCGCCGTAAAGCCTCTCGTGATGACCCTAGAGAAAAACATGCCGATTGGATCTGGACTTGGTTCTAGCGCTTGTTCAATTGTTGCCGCGCTCGATGCCTTAAATCGCTTTCATGGCCAACCATTGAACGAGACTGAATTACTGGCATTAATGGGGGAAATGGAAGGAAAAATCTCCGGTGGCATTCATTATGATAATGTCGCACCATGCTACTTAGGTGGCTTGCAGTTGATGATTGAGGAGCAAGGCATAATCAGCCAACCTGTACCGGGTTTTGATCAGTGGTTTTGGGTCATGGCTTACCCTGGGATCAAAGTTTCAACCGCTGAAGCTCGGGCTATTTTACCCGCTCAATATCGTCGTCAAGATGTGATTGCTCATGGCCGTCATCTGGCTGGCTTTATTCATGCTTGCCATACTCAGCAACCGGAATTGGCTGCCACGATGATCAAAGATGTGATTGCTGAGCCATATCGTGAAAAACTGTTACCTGGTTTTAGCCAAGCCCGCGAGTATGCCAAATCTGCCGGGGCTCTGGTCACGGGGATCTCAGGTAGCGGGCCAACTTTATTTAGTATTTGTCAGCAGCAAGACGTTGCCGAGCGCGTTGCGAAGTGGCTTGAAAAAAATTATTTACAAAATGAACAAGGATTCGTGCATATTTGTCGTCTAGACAAGCAAGGATCACAAGTAACAGGAAGTCAATTATGAAGCTGTACAACATCAAAGAAAATGATCAACAAGTCTCTTTTTCCCAAGCCGTTCGCCAAGGCTTAGGTCGTAATCAGGGGCTCTTTTTCCCCGCACAACTACCGACATTTAGTGATATTGACGCGCTATTAGATGAAGATTTTATCTCGCGTAGCAGTAAGATTTTATCTGCGTTAATTGGTGATGAACTGGCCACGGAAAAAGTGACCGAGATGGTCAATCAGGCGTTTCAATTTCCCGCGCCGATTAAAGCGATCAACCAAGGTATTTATGCATTAGAGCTTTTTCATGGACCGACGCTAGCGTTTAAAGATTTTGGTGGCCGCTTCATGGCTCAATCTCTCGCGGCGGTCTCTGATGGCGGTAAAATTACTATTCTCACTGCGACATCCGGTGATACAGGAGCGGCTGTTGCCCATGCTTTTTATGGTATGCCTAACATTAATGTGGTGATTTTGTACCCGAAAGGAAAAATTAGTCCGTTACAAGAAAAGCTATTTTGTACCCTAGGCGGCAACATTCATACCATTGCGGTGAACGGTGACTTTGATGCTTGCCAAGCACTAGTCAAGCAAGCCTTTGATGATGCCGATCTGCGTCAGCAAATCGGCCTTAATTCAGCTAATTCGATTAATATTAGTCGCTTAATGGCGCAAATTTGTTATTACTTTGAAGCGGTTGCTCAGCTTAGTAAAGCGGAGCGAGAAAACTTAGTCATCAGTGTCCCTAGCGGCAATTTTGGTAACTTGACGGCTGGCTTATTTGCTAAAGCCATGGGGTTACCGGTCAAACGTTTTATCGCCGCAACTAATGCCAATGATACCGTGCCACGTTATCTTGAGACGGGAAAATGGGATCCGAAACCAACCGTCGCCACCACCGCCAATGCGATGGATGTGAGTCAGCCGAACAACTGGCCACGTATTGAAGAGCTATGTCGATTACAAAGCTGGGGTTTAGATACGTTAGGTAAAGGCTCAGTCTCGGATAATGAAAGCGCTCAAGCGGTACAAGAACTCAATGAGCTTGGCTATTTGTGTGAGCCACATGGCGCGATTGGTTATCGCCTCTTAACTCAGCAATTACAACCAGGTGAAACCGGGTTATTTTTATGTACCGCGCATCCTGCGAAGTTTAAAGAAGTGGTCGATGATATTTTAGGTAGCGATATTGATCTCCCTGCACCGCTTGCTAAACATGCCGTGATGACTTTGCTTTCTGAACAGCTTGATGCGGATTTTACGCAATTGAAAGCGCGCTTAGTGGCTTTGTAATATTGAGTTTACGCTTGAACTGCCATGCAAAGTCGTGTCGGAATAAATAGAAAACGGCGTCTATAGTCATAGACGCCGTTTTTATATTCAGGGTTATCATATCAAGATAACCACTTAACTCACGATTATAGTGATTCAGTAAAAGTACGTGCAATCACATCGCGTTGTTGTTCGGTCGTCAGTGAGTTAAAACGCACCGCATAACCAGAAACACGAATGGTTAATTGTGGGTATTTTTCTGGGTTAGCGACGGCATCTTCTAACGTTTCACGTTTTAGTACGTTAACGTTTAGGTGTTGACCACCTTCAATACGAGGAGTGGTTTCAACCGCTACTTCACGACTTTCATAATCGCCAAATTCGCTCAGCGCAACGACTTGGTCTGCTTCATAGCCTTTGACTGCCGCTACGCAGCGTGCTTGATTGGTTTGGCTATCGATCAGCCAGATAGAGTTAAGCAGGTCGTCATTGGCGGCTTTAGTGATTTGGATACCTTGGATCATTACTGTCTCCTTGCCCACTGAATGTGGCATTATTGGTGTTAATTTTCAATACGTGTTGAGCTGGGTATTATATAGCTTATATCCCCACTTTAAGTATTGATTTGGGTCAAAAAACATCAATGTTGCTTGTTTTTGAATCGGCTGTAGAATTGATCTCAATCAATAAGTCGATAATAAACAATGAGTTCATTTATTTTTTGAATGTTTAAAATAAATTTTAATCTTGTTTTCTTGTAAAATTACTACATTCTTAGGTGTGTTTTTAGCCTGTATTACGTAGCATCAGACAGTTATCTAACTAAAACTGAAAGTAAAAAAGTGACTCAATGACAAGTACGATAGAACCTTCAAAAACCAAATATTTTGGTGCTCATGTCTCTGCTGCTGGTGGTGTTGATCAAGCGCCGATCCGCGCTCACCAAATAGGAGCGAATGCTTTTGCCTTATTTACTAAAAATCAGCGCCAATGGGTGGCTAAGCCTTTAGATATCGAGACGATAAAAGCGTTTAAAGCCAATTGCGCACGACTAGGTTTTAACCATGACCACATTTTGCCGCATGATTCTTATTTGATTAATTTAGGCGCACCAGAGGCGGATAAGCTTGCCAAATCAAGAGCGGCGTTTATTGATGAGATGCAACGTTGCCGACAATTAGGATTATCGCTACTCAATTTTCATCCGGGTAGTCATTTGAAGCAAATCTCTGAAAGTGAATGCCTTCGTCATATTGCTCAATCGATAAACTTAGCTCATCAGGCCGTTCCTGACGTTGTTGCGGTGATTGAAAACACGGCCGGTCAGGGGAGCAATTTAGGTTGGCGTTTTGAGCAGCTTGCCGAAATCATCGAACAAGTGGATGATCAATCGAGAGTCGGCGTTTGCCTTGATACATGCCATACCTTTGCCGCGGGTTATGATTTACGAACTAAAGCCGATTGTGAGCAGACTTTCGCACTTTTTGATCAGATCGTTGGTATGCATTATTTGCGTGCTATGCATATTAATGATTCAAAATCCCCCTTGGGTAGTCGAGTCGATCGTCATCACTCATTAGGGCAAGGTGAGATTGGGTGGACATGCTTTGAGTATATCGCTCAAGATAGCCGATTTAATGGTATCCCTTTGATTTTAGAAACGATTGAACCTGATATCTGGGCACAAGAAATTCAAACACTACGGGATTATCATCACCAAGCGTTGTCGGTTTGATTAATCGAGTCCATCTGCCTATCTGCAATCGGAGGTCGTTTGAGTATACAATGGGCTGACTATTCATATTATAGGGCTTTTTTATGGGGCAATCATTGACTTGGCATGAGGTTATTGGTCATGAAAAACAGCAAGGCTATTTTAAAAATACGCTAGCCTTTGTTGAACAAGAAAGACGGTCTGGAAAAGTAATTTATCCTCCGGCAACAGAGGTTTTTAACGCTTTTCGTTTAACGGAATTTCATGATGTTAAGGTAGTGATTCTTGGTCAGGATCCTTACCATGGGCCAAACCAAGCTCATGGTCTTTGTTTTTCGGTGTTACCACAAGTTAAGACGCCGCCCTCATTAGTGAATATATACAAAGAGCTGGCACAAGATATCAGAGGGTTTAGCATCCCGAACCATGGCTACCTAAAAAGTTGGGCCGATCAAGGCGTTCTTCTACTCAATACGGTATTAACTGTCGAGCAGGGTAAGGCTCACTCTCATGCCAACAGTGGCTGGGAAACGTTTACTGATCGTGTCATTGAAGCATTAAATCAACACGGACAAGGGATTGTTTTTTTATTATGGGGAGCTCATGCACAAAAAAAAGGCAAGATGATCGATCGTCAGCGTCATCATGTTTTAGAGGCCCCGCATCCTTCCCCCCTCTCTGCCCATCGTGGATTTTTAGGCTGCAAACACTTCTCAATGACGAATCAATTACTTGAACAGCAAGGTAAGCAAGCTATCGATTGGCAACCGAAATTGGATGTCTGAAAGCGCGAGACCTTGAAGGGTTGGCTGTTTTTTGAGCTATACTGAACAATCAAACCAAAGAATACGATTGGTTTACGATCTGTCAGGGAGGCTTATCATGATGTTAGAAAGGATCCGTCGCGAACATGAGTACATGGCTCGTCTACTCACCATACTGCGCGAAAAGTTACAGTTGCTCAATACAGAGCAGCTGATCAACTATAGTCTGATTAAAGAAATTGTTGATTATTTAGGCTCTCATTCTCAATCAGTTCATCACCCGAAAGAGAATGTGCTTTATCACTACTATCAGCAGAACTACCCCACGACTCCGATGGTCGAAAACTTGGAGCAAGAACATGAGTTGCTGGCTGAGCAGACGCAAGCATTTTTGTTGATCGTAGAAATGATTTTGCAAGATGCTGTCGTGCCTCAAGATGTCTTTATCGAAAAATTGACCGATTTTATTGAACAGCAGCAGCGTCACCTAGAGTTAGAAGAGCAGTCGGTTTTTCCATTGATTGAAGATGCTTTTAGTATTTCAGATTGGCAGCAGGTTGAATCTATCTGGAGTGGCCACGAAGATGATCCTGTCTTTGGCGAAACCATCGCTGATCGATTCACCCAGTTGGCTCGGCGAGTCAGGAAAAGTGAGTCAGAGTGCATTTAGATAATAAGATGACCATCAATAATAAGGCGCACCGAATAGCTCAGTGCGCCTTATTACATAGTTACAGTTTTATGCTGTCGAGATCCAAGCAGACATCCATATCAAGTAGCTCTTTCTCTAAGCGTTTTTTATCCCGTATTGCTTCAATTTCTCTCCACATTCGTTTCACTGGTTTACTGCGGCTAGCGCGAATCTTGGTCATTTCCATGTCTAGTAGTTGATCAAAGTGCAAGTCATCCATAAGCAAGCCTCATTGTCATAAGCCATTCTCCCTCTCCACTGCATACCGCCATAGCTTCGCTGATGAGATACTCGTTCATTAAAGAGCACAACAGACGGCATCTATCGCAGGTATCCTGTGGGTTGGGTCTACATCGTAAACATCATGCTAGATATTCCCTTCCTACTTGAAGTTACAGCACTTAAGTTAAGATCTTACATCAACCAGCTTGTTTTATGATGTAAGTCCGCGCTGCATCTCATTGCGATTTGGGTATAGCATATGAAACTTAATCTTAGCCATGATTCATTTCTCATTTATGACTTTTTATCGATTGAACGGCTTTTTTTTCGTTGTTCTTTCACATTTTTGAACTTTTTTCTGTACAAAAAAGACGCAACCGATTCGCGCAAACGTTTTTATTGCCAGAAAAATCTTGTTAATAAAACGTTACATTCAACGCTAGAAATTGACTGCTTGATGATTTATTGCTCGCTTGGTTGTGTTTTATGACATTTTACTGACAAAAAATTCAGTCATGCACTGTGATAGCTAGATTCTCAGCCAATGAGATTAGGATTATGCAACATGAGGTTTGTGCGGTTTTTTTATTCTGTTTTGTTGGTATTTTGTTTGTTTTTTATTGGTTTATTTGGGGTTTAATGGTCGCGTTTGTGTTAATAAATGGTGACTTTATAGTAAAAAATAACATAAAGATGAGTTATGTTGCATATTGATTTTTGCTGATTGAGGTAGCATTATCCGCCCGTCAAAAAATTTACTGCATTATTTTAACGACCTAAAAAGTGTTGAATCACGCTTAATGGCTCCCGTAATACGAATTATTTTCTGGGATGCTCATTCACCTTTTCGTGCTGATCGGCTGGTCAACTCAACACACATTCTAAGAGAGGTTCTTGTGACAGACTTAATTAATTTAATGAACGACCTGCTTTGGGGATCGATTCTGGTTTATCTTTTAGTCGGGGTAGGGATTTACTTCACGGTCCGTTTAGGATTTATCCAGTTTCGTCATTTCGGTCATATGTTCAGTGTATTGAGAAACAGCCGAAAATCAGACCAATCTGGTATCTCTTCTTTCCAAGCCTTATGCACCAGCTTAGCGGCTCGTGTTGGTACCGGTAATATGGCCGGGGTTGCGGTCGCTTTGACATTAGGTGGTCCTGGTGCCATTTTTTGGATGTGGATGACGGCGATGCTTGGTATGGCGACGTCTTTCGCGGAAAGTACTCTAGCTCAGCTGTATAAAACCCGTGATAGAGATGGAAACTATCGTGGTGGTCCCGCTTATTACATGGAAAAAGGCTTAGGCATGCGTTGGATGGGCGTGCTGTTTTCTATCTTCCTTATCATCGCTTTCGGTTTAGTGTTCAATGCAGTGCAAGCCAATTCGATTTCCAGTGCGATGCACACCGCTTTTGGTTTTGATCCGCTTTATGTTGGCATCGCGATTGTTTTAATCTCTTCGTTTGTGATTTTTGGTGGGATTCGTAAGATTGCTCGTACTGCCGAGCTGATTGTACCGATCATGGCCTTGGCCTATATTTTGATTGCTATGGTCGTGGTGATCCTAAACATCGAAAAGTTACCGTCAGTACTAAGCTTAGTGTTTAGAAGCGCGTTTGGTTTAGAGCAAGCGGCGGCGGGTGGCTTAGGCTATGCGATTGCTCAAGCAATGATTCATGGTGTTAAACGCGGGCTATTTTCGAACGAAGCGGGCATGGGCTCGGCACCTAACGCGGCAGCTTCTGCCACGCCTTATCCTCCGCATCCAGCCTCACAAGGATACGTACAGATGCTTGGGGTTTTCGTTGATACGATAGTCATCTGTTCGGCGACCGTTGCGATCATTCTTATGTCTGGAGAGTATGTTCCTCACGGTGAAATTACCGGTATTGAGCTTACCCAGCGTGCACTGAGTTCACAAGTTGGTGATTGGGGAAGTATTTTTATTGCCTTAGCGATTTTCTTCTTCGCCTTTACCTCCATTATTGCCAATTACTCTTATGCTGAAACCAACCTGATTTTCCTTGAGCATAATAATAAAAAAGGCTTGGTGGTTTTTCGAATGATCGTGCTGGGCATGGTGATGTTCGGTTCGCTTGCAACATTACCTACCGTTTGGTCGATGGCTGATGTTACGATGGGCTTGATGGCGATTGTCAACTTAATTGCGATTTTGCTGCTCTCAGGAACGGTGGTTAAATTGGCGAAAGACTACAACCGTCAACTGAAAGCCGGTAAGTTACCAACCTTTGATGCCAACGATTACCCAGAGCTAAAATCTCAGTTAGAAGATGGTATTTGGGACAGCAAAAGCAAATAATCGCCGAGGATGACCTGTTATGAGGGTTCATCTTTGCTGGTAGCCAGTTAAGCCTATTGTTAGGCTCAATGGATAAGATAGAAAAAGCCATGCAGACAATGTGTGGCTTTTTTTGTTAATCTAACGGCTCAACTCTCTAAGTAAAACGATATTAGGATAGAACAATGCTGATTGTGGTTTCTCCTGCTAAAACTCTGGATTATGAATCGCCTTTACCAAGTCAAGAGCACACTCAACCGGAACTGATCGAGCACTCCAAGCTGCTGATTGACGTCTGTCGTCAATTAACTCCCGACGATATTTCAGCATTAATGAAAGTCAGTGATACGATTGCTGGATTAAACGTCGCTCGTTTTGCACAGTGGAGTGAGCAGTTTAGCTTAGACAACGCCCGCCAAGCGATTTTCGCTTTTAAAGGTGATGTATATACCGGTCTTGATGCGCAAAGCTTATCTGAAGAGAGTTTGCGTTTTGCTCAGCAGCATCTACGGATGTTATCAGGCTTATATGGTTTACTTAAGCCGCTCGATTTAATGCAGCCTTATCGTTTAGAAATGGGCACCAAATTAGCCAATCCTCGTGGTAGTAATTTGTATCAATTTTGGGGTTCTATCATTACTGAAAAGCTCAATCAGGCGATTGAGGTACAAGGCGATAATGTGCTGATCAATTTGGCCTCGAACGAATATTTTAAAGCGGTGAAAATCAATCAGCTTGATGCACAAGTGATCACGCCAATTTTTAAAGACGCCAAAAACGGACAATATAAAGTGATCAGTTTTTATGCTAAAAAAGCTCGCGGCATGATGGCGCGTTATATTATTGATAATCAAGTCACCTCGGTTGAAGAGCTGACCCATTTCACTACCGCTGGCTATTACTTTGTTCCTCAAGAGTCGAGCCCTACCGAGCTGGTCTTTAAGCGTGAAGAGCAATAACGCCACGATGATGTTGTGGAATAATAGATGGCATTAACCACAGACTCTGGAGAGGGAAAAACTATGTGGCAATGGCTAAAACAGACACTGGCTCGCTACGATGCATGGTGTCAACAGATGGGGTTAACGCCCGAACAAAAGCGCAGTTGTGTGGCTTATCGAGCGGATCCTGCGCGTCATACTGAGCGTGATGGTTCACCCGATTCGCGCGCTTAAGGTATGGTACTGTGCAATTATTTGATACCCACAGTCACTTGGACTTACCTGTTTTTGAACCGACATTAGCCAGCGACTTAGCTCAAGCTAAAATGCAAGGCGTTGAGCGTTTTCTCATTCCATCGACAAGTCCGGAGAGCTGGGCGAGAATTGAGCAGTTAGTGTCACGCGACTCAGATTGTCTTTTCTATGCGCTTGGCATTCACCCTCATTTTATTCCTTTATCAACTCCTGCCCAATTATTACAACAATTAGAGCATAAGCTTTCGGTTGCTCAGCACGCCTGTGTGGCGATTGGCGAATGTGGTTTGGATGCGCTGATTGATCAACCCGCAGAGCGTCAAGAAGCACTCCTGATTGGACAGCTTTCCATCGCTCAAGCTTTTCAGAAGCCAGTCATTCTTCATAGTCGTAAAACCCATCAGCGGCTCATACAGATGATAAAGCAGATGAAATTTACCCAAGGTGGTGTTTTACACGCGTTTTCAGGCAGTAGGCAAGAGGCGAAGCAGTTTATTGATTTAGGGTTTAAATTAGGTGTAGGCGGTGTGATTACTTATCCAAGAGCCAATAAAACGCGTCAAGCTATTGCTTCGGTATCGATTGAAGACTTAGTGCTTGAAACCGATGCACCGGATATGCCGCTATTGGGCTATCAAGGTCAAGCTAATTGTCCTTTACGACTGCCTTTGGTGCTGCGGGAGTTGGCCAGGTTACATCAAACAGAGCCTGAGCAGATTGCGCCCATTATTTGGCAAACCAGCCATAGGTTGTTTGGTCTTTCTACCGCCGATGAGCGTGATGAGAGTAACAAATAAGTTTATCAATAGTGACTCGTGTCACATAAGTGTGTGAATGGATTATTAATCTTATAAGAAAGTGTGAGGAAAGCATTATTTTATTGTGGTTGAGATAAGTATAATCGCTTCGCTTTTGAGCTCTATTTTGCCACACGCCAACACCTAATTAACTTCTAACTTATAAGGAAGCCATAAACTATGAGCCTGTTTATGAGCCTAATCGGAATGGTTGTATTACTGGGAATCGCAGTATTACTCTCATCAAACCGTAAAGCTATCAATATCAGAACCGTGGGTGGTGCTTTTGCTATCCAATTTTCCCTTGGCGCATTCATTTTGTATGTACCATGGGGTCAAGAACTCCTTCGTGGTCTCTCTGACGCAGTGTCGAATGTTATCAACTATGGTAATAACGGTACTGAGTTTATGTTTGGTGGCCTAGTTTCTGGTAAAATGTTTGAAGTATTTGGTGGCGGAGGCTTCATCTTTGCTTTTCGCGTACTACCAACACTTATTTTCTTCTCTGCATTAATCTCAGTTCTGTATTACCTCGGCGTTATGCAATGGGTTATCCGAATTTTAGGTGGTGCGTTACAGAAAGCATTAGGCACTTCTCGCGCAGAATCAATGTCAGCGGCTGCGAACATTTTCGTTGGTCAAACCGAAGCACCACTTGTGGTTCGTCCGTTTGTACCTAAGATGACGCAATCTGAACTGTTTGCGGTGATGTGTGGTGGTCTAGCTTCTATTGCTGGTGGTGTTCTAGCGGGTTACGCATCAATGGGCGTGCCAATTGAATACTTAGTTGCGGCATCATTCATGGCGGCACCAGGTGGTCTACTGTTTGCTAAAATCATCATGCCTGAAACCGATAAACCGGTTGATCAAATCGAAGGTATCGAAGCGGCTGAAGCTGATAAACCAGCTAACGTGATTGATGCGGCGGCAGGCGGTGCTTCAGCTGGTCTGCAACTAGCACTAAACGTTGGTGCGATGTTAATTGCTTTCATCGGTTTGATCGCTCTTATCAACGGTATGCTTGGTGGTATCGGTGGTTGGTTCGGTATGCCAGAGCTGACACTAGAGATGATTCTAGGTCTTGTTTTTGCTCCTCTTGCATTCCTATTGGGTGTGCCATGGGCGGAAGCGACTATCGCTGGTGAGTTTATCGGTCTAAAAACCGTTGCTAACGAATTCGTAGCTTACTCTCAATTTGCACCGTACCTAAGTGATGCAGCACCAGTTGTACTGACTGAGAAAACCAAAGCGATCATCTCCTTTGCATTGTGTGGTTTTGCTAACTTATCTTCAATTGCGATTTTGTTGGGTGGTTTAGGTAGCTTGGCTCCTTCACGCCGTGGTGATATCGCTCGTATGGGTATCAAGGCTGTGGTTGCTGGTACGCTATCTAACTTGATGGCAGCAACCATTGCTGGCCTATTCCTTTCTTTCTAATTTAGTAAAGAAAACGATATAGACGCCATTTAACACAACCCCGTAGCAAGAGATTGCTGCGGGGTTTTTCTGTTTTGTTGACCAAGAAAACACAGTTCCTTGTCTTTCACACGATAAGGTTCGCTAAGACAGTTTAATAAATGAATTGTCCATGATGGATGATAACGATTATTTTGAGATACAAACCGTTTGCTCTGAGTGTTGTGCTAGGGTTTTGTTGCGAAGAGTTATACTGTAGATCACAGCTTATTCGCCTTTATATGCCCCCAATATTGTGACAATAAAACGAGTGATGGATTCACGGTTTTTATTATCGAACAAGGGTGAAGCAGAGCATCAGAGCGATCGATTGTAATGGAAGCTTGTGGCATAACCATCAACTTCCAACAAGTGGTTGCTTGAGCAATATTGTGTACCGCAATCACAGACGGTTATGCCATAAAGCTTATTGGCATTGTGCGGTGACAGGGATAGCAATTGGTGCAAAACACCGAGTCTTCAAGGAACCAAGTCCGTTCATTTTGTGACTATGTCGAGTGACGTCTTACTCACTAGTCAATGAATTGAATATATTGATCGGAGATAGAAATGAGCGATTTAAAAGCCGCAGCGCTACGCGCACTGAAATTGATGGATTTAACCACATTAAATGATGACGATACGGACGCCAAAGTGATCCAGCTCTGTCATGATGCAAAAAGCCCAGTAGGTAATACGGCGGCGATCTGTATCTACCCACGTTTTATTCCTATTGCTAAGAAGACCCTTCGTGAGCAAGGTACTCCAGAGATTCGCATTGCCACAGTCACCAATTTTCCACACGGTAATGATGATATTGACATCGCGGTGGCTGAAACCAAAGCCGCGGTTGCTTATGGTGCTGATGAGGTTGACGTCGTATTCCCATACCGAGCTTTGATTGCTGGCAATGAACAAGTCGGTTTTGAACTGGTTAAGCAGTGCAAACAAGCTTGCGGTGATATTTTACTGAAAGTCATCATCGAGACGGGTGAGTTAAAACAAGAAGCCTTAATCAAGAAAGCTTCACAAATCAGTATCGAAGCGGGTGCGGATTTTATCAAAACCTCAACCGGTAAAGTGCCTGTCAATGCGACACCTGAGTATGCGCGCATGATGCTTGAAGTGATCCGTGATTTAGGCGTTGCGAAACAGGTAGGTTTTAAACCTGCCGGTGGTGTACGTACCGCAGAAGATGCCGCGCAATATTTAGCCATGGCAGATGACATTCTTGGCCAAGGTTGGGCTGATAGCCGCCATTATCGCTTCGGCGCTTCGAGTCTGTTAACTAACTTATTAAATACGTTAGAGGTGACCGATCAACAAGCCGATCCTAGCGCTTATTAATCATTAACGAGCAAGTAAGTAGTGCTAAGCATTACTTACTTTGTTTTTCCCTCGATAATTTCAGCATCTGCAAAGTGCTAAGCAGAAGACTTCATACAGCGAAGTGTGAGTCCAATTAACAATGGTGCTAACCATTAAGACATGCGATTTTAAAGAGGGCCTGAAAGATTAGCAAAAGCATCTAGGAGGCTTATATGTCTACATCTAATGTATTCTTACCACAAGAAATTATTCGTAGAAAACGCGATGGTGAAGTTTTAACGCGCGATGAAATTTATTTTTTCATCCAAGGTGTGGCTGATAATAGCGTTTCAGAAGGGCAAATTGCTGCCTTTGCGATGGCCATTTATTTTCAAGAAATGACCATGCCAGAGCGTATAGCACTGACTTGTGCGATGCGTGACTCGGGAATGGTTATCGACTGGGCGCACATGAATTTTGATGGCCCGATCGTGGATAAACACTCTACCGGTGGCGTTGGCGATGTGACGTCATTAATGCTCGGCCCTATGGTGGCCGCTTGTGGTGGCTACGTTCCTATGATCTCTGGGCGAGGCTTGGGGCACACCGGCGGTACGCTAGATAAGCTAGAAGCGATCCCCGGCTACAACATTATGCCCAGTAATGAGCTGTTTGGTGAGGTGACCAAACACGCTGGCGTCGCGATCATTGGTCAAACCGGCAATTTAGCACCAGCGGATAAACGGGTATATGCGACCCGTGATATCACCGCCACGGTGGACAATATCTCGTTGATTACTGCATCGATTTTATCGAAAAAGCTCGCAGCAGGTCTAGATGCCTTAGTGATGGACGTCAAAGTCGGTTCAGGTGCGTTTATGCCAACCTATCAAGCGTCTGAAGAGTTAGCGAAATCGATTGTTGCGGTGGCGAACGGTGCTGGCACCAATACTACGGCTATTTTAACCGATATGAATCAAGTATTGGCTTCATCGGCAGGTAATGCTCTCGAGGTTCGTGAAGCGGTTCGTTTCTTAACCGGTGAATATCGCAACCCGCGTTTATTAGAAGTGACCATGGCCTCGTGCATCGAGATGTTATTGTTAGCCAAATTAGCCAAAGATCCTCAAGAAGCGCGCACTAAATTACAAACCGTGCTCGATAACGGTCAAGCGGCAGAGCGGTTTGGTAAAATGGTCGCAGGACTGGGTGGCCCTAATGACTTTGTTGAACACTACGACCGTTATTTAGAAAAAGCCGAGGTGGTAAACCCCGTTTATGCGCAGCAAGCCGGCGTAGTTTCTGCCATGGACACGCGCGCGATTGGTATGGCGGTCGTCAGTATGGGCGGCGGACGCCGAGTGGCGACCGATACGATTGACTATGCGGTCGGCTTTGATCAATTCATTCGTTTAGGTGAAATAGCTGATAGCAATAAACCACTGGCGGTGATTCATGCCCGCAATGAAGAACAGTGGGAGATTGCTGCGAAAGCACTTCAACAAGCCGTTAAGATTGGCGGCAATTATCAAGAAACTCCGGAAATCTATCGTCAAATTCGACCTGAAGATGTGTAACTCCGGTGAGGAAAAGTAATGAAAAGAGCATTTGTTTTAGTATTAGATTCATTTGGTATTGGCGCCGCTCCAGACGCTGAAAAGTTTGGTGATGTTGGCGCTGATACTTTAGGCCACATTGCACAGCAGTGCCAACAAGGTAAAGCGGATAATGCGGATCGCCAAGGGCCTTTACGTTTGCCTAATCTTTCTAAGTTAGGCTTAGCAATGGCGCACAAAGAAGCCACAGGACAATTTGCGCCAGGCTTAGATCAAAACGCAGATATTATTGGCGCTTACGGACACGCTGCTGAACTTTCTTCTGGTAAAGATACCCCATCGGGACACTGGGAAATTGCTGGTGTACCAGTGCTATTTGAATGGGGCTATTTCAGTGACAAAGAAAACAGTTTTCCTACTGAGCTAACCGACCGCATTTTAAAGCGTGCCGGTTTGGATGGTTTCCTTGGCAATTGTCATGCCTCTGGTACTCAAGTGCTTGATGATTTGGGTGAAGAGCATATGGCGACAGGTAAGCCAATTTTCTACACGTCAGCGGATTCAGTGTTTCAGATTGCCTGTCATGAAGAGACTTTCGGCTTAGACCGCCTGCTTGAACTGTGTCAGATTGCTCGTGAAGAGTTAGAAGATTATAACATTGGTCGAGTGATCGCCCGTCCATTTATCGGTCCTGGTAAAGGACAATTTGCTCGTACTGGTAACCGCCGTGATTTATCTTTAGAGCCACCTGCAACTACCGTATTGCAAAAACTGCTTGAAGAGCGACAAGGTGAAGTGGTTTCGATTGGTAAGATAGCTGATATTTATGCTAACTGTGGGATCAGTAAAAAAGTGAAAGCCAACGGCATTCCTGCCTTGTTTGATGCGACATTAGATCAAATTGAACAAGCGGGTGATAACACGATAGTCTTCACTAACTTTGTTGATTTTGACTCTGCTTACGGTCACCGCCGAGATGTCGCCGGTTACGCGGCAGCATTAGAGTATTTTGATCAGCGTCTGCCTGAAATTCTAGAGCAGATGCAAGAGCAAGATGTACTGATTTTAACCGCTGACCATGGCTGCGATCCTACTTGGCATGGCACCGATCATACACGCGAATTCATTCCAGTGATCGTTTATGGTCAAAAAGTAGCGCCGGGTAGCCTTGGCCGCCGTGAAACCTTTGCTGATATTGGTCAGAGTTTAGCGAGTTATTTTGCGACCTCACCAATGGATTACGGAAAATCATTTTTGTAACATCACCTGCAGTGCTGGAATAGAAGACTGTATTTTATGATTGGTCTTGCTATTAGCAAGGCTAAGCCTATTGTTCAATTGTGTTGCTCGACTGACTGAGCAACACAATCACCAAGATGAAGAGGAAAAGACATGGCAACTCCACATATTAATGCTCAACTGGGTGATTTCGCTGACGTTGTATTGATGCCAGGTGATCCACTGCGCGCTAAATACATCGCAGAGACTTTTTTAGATGATGTCGTACAGGTATGTGATGTGCGTAACATGTTCGGCTACACAGGCAGCTATAAGGGTCGTAAAGTTTCAGTGATGGGCCACGGTATGGGTATTCCCTCATGCTCGATTTATGTGACTGAACTCATCAAAGATTACGGTGTGAAAAAGATCATTCGTGTCGGTAGCTGTGGCGCTGTGAATGAAGAGATAAAATTACGCGATGTTGTGATTGGTATGGGCGCTTGCACGGATTCAAAAGTGAATCGTATCCGCTTTAAAGATCATGATTTTGCTGCGATTGCTGATTATAAAATGGTTAAAGCAGCAGAAGAAGCGGCGAAAGCTCGTGGTGTTGATGTGAAAGTCGGTAACCTGTTCTCGGCTGAACTATTTTACACTCCAGATCCAAGCATGTTCGATGTGATGGATAAATATGGCATCCTTGGCGTTGAGATGGAAGCGGCTGGTATCTATGGCGTTGCCGCTGAATACGGCGCAAAAGCACTGGCTATCTGCACGGTTTCTGATCATATTAAAACCGGTGAGCAAACCACCTCTGAAGAGCGTCAAAATACCTTTAATGAAATGATTGAAATTGCGTTAGATTCCATTTTAATTGGTGATCAAGCCGGGTATTAATTAATCTTGATTTTGACGCCCGTTATACCGCTTCGATAGAGACAGTTAAACGTTATATTCTGCGTCATTTGTCCCGATGAGTTAAGTCTATCTTTACTCATCGGGATCTTCGCGCTTTGGTGATTGTGATCGTTTAATCGCTAAACGTGCTTAAGCAGCACATTTTCTACTTTCTGCTCTTTCGGTCTAAATTGACGACGCAACAAGAGAGTGATCAAAACCCCACCAGTAAAGCTCATCAATAACATTAAATACATGTATCGATCGCTTTTTCGATAGTGATGATCAGAAATTGCCGTTACTCGGCCCGTTTCAAACGTTAAGCGGACAAAACCAATAACGCTGCCATCATACAAGACCGGCTCAACCAGTTGTTGACGGCCAATACTGGCCGTTTGTAGTGGTGTATCTAGCCCTAATATCTCTCGAACACTGAGCGCTCCGTCACTTGCGGCTAGCTTAACGCCTTCAGCATCATAGATTGTCGCATCAAACACTAAACGTTCTTGAGCAAGTTGATTGGTGAGTGCCAGTAATCGCTCTTGATCTTGTTCTGCGAGCATGCTGCTGGCCGACAAGGAGGCTTGATTGATTAACACTTTCGTTAAGGTTTCTAATTGATTGGCTTGAATGCGCTCATTGCCTTTACTGATCACAACGCTATTTTGAATCGTGAACACCGACATGCCCATCAATAGCACAACGGTTAAGCTGCGCACGACGACACGAAATGAAAACAGTGAGCTATCCATAGACAGTAAACCTAAAAAATGACATTTCGCTCATATTGAGACTTGCGTTTTTAAATTGCAATAGGGTAACGTCAGGGAATCATAGTTAAGGAAGCGAAACATGGATGCTGTAAAACCCCTCTCAATTAGAAAACATACGACGCTGCTGAATCGCTACCCAGAAACGCGGGAGAGTAGCGCTCTTGATAAGGCCCACGCTAATTGGATTATTTTTGCTCAGCCACTGACTCCTGCTCATTTTATGGATATTGAGCAATGGAGTGGTCAAGGATTAGTGATAGTCGATACATGGAAAGTCGGCAATTATGATGTCGCTTTAATGGCGGGAGAGCTCGACGCTGCGCTAGAACCTATTCTACAACAATTACACTTGGATTATGCTCGAATCGACGAAGTGCCTGATCTGTCTAAACCCGGCTTGATCGTCTTGGATATGGACTCCACAGCGATTCAAATTGAGTGTATTGATGAAATTGCCAAATTAGCGGGTGTGGGTGAGGAGGTCGCTCAGGTAACGGAGCGAGCCATGCAAGGTGAACTGGATTTCGAGCAGAGTTTACGTCAGCGAGTTGCGAAGCTCAAAGGCGCAGATGCGGCAATCCTTGAAAAGGTACGCAACGATTTACCCTTGATGCCTGAATTGCCGGAGTTACTCACCACCCTACAAGCGATGGGCTGGAAAACCGCGATAGCCTCCGGTGGCTTTACCTATTTTTCGGATCACCTGCAACAGTTGTTATCGTTAGATTATGCGCAGTCCAATCAATTAGAAATCATCAATAATCAACTGAGTGGCAAAGTGAAGGGCGAGATTGTAGGAGCGCAAACTAAAGCAGAGATTGTTTTAAAACTTGCTCAGCAGTTTGAGATTGAATTGCATAATACCGTTGCAGTAGGAGATGGGGCGAATGACTTAGTGATGATGGAGGTGGCTGGACTCGGGATTGCCTATCATGCGAAACCAAAAGTAGAGGCGAAAGCACAAACGGCGGTACGTTTTGCAAGCTTAGGTGGTGTATTGTGTATTCTTTCGGCGGGTCTGATTAGACAGCAAAAGATCAGTTGGAAAAGTCAGCCTTAAGTCCAGAGTGGGAATCTATTTTTACTATGAGTGATGGATTCCCACTCACGCTTTGCTGAGAGAGCAGGCGTTCTGACTTAGTCCGTGAGTTCCAGTCGAGTGATCACCTCTTGCGTGATATCGGTTAATTCGCAATAACCGACAATCGCACTGAGTTCTTTTTCTAAGGCTTTGGCATCGTTTAAGCTAACTAATAGTAATTGATTGAGATCTTCGCGCAGTAAGGTGGTCATCGGTTCAAATACCGGCGAACCAGAAATACGCAATGCATAAAACTCGCCCGTTTCTCTTGCTCTACGAATAAATTGAATGCGTTCTTTAATACTACTAAATTCACTTTTCAAACAAGATTCTACCGACTGAATACGGTCAGCAAACTTGACCACTGCAATATAGATTTCATGATGCTGAGGTTCGGCACCATCAATCCGTCTCATCGGGGAAGCGAGTAGAGTATTGGTGTGGTTTTTAAAGATAGGTTCAAGGGAAAAACAACCATCTTGTCCGAGTTTAGCCAATAACATGAGGTGAGCGGGTAGTGGAAAATTAACGCCAATCACTCGTGGTCGCAAATTTGCGCCAGGTTTATCAACGAAAATCGGTGAACAAACCATTTTGTCTAACAACAGATCATGCAAGCCCTCTAAGAGAGAGGGGCTCGGTAACTGCTCTTTTTGCGGTAACAATTTGTCTTGATTATGCTCGATAAGAGAATTAAAAAACGCAATGCTTTTGATGGTTGCGGATGTCTCTTCAATCTTTAATTGTAAACGTCGCCCTTCAGGACTAATCCGAACCACTTGATAAGGTAGGACATCCAAGGGTAACTTTTCATCGTAGCGTTTTAGTTCAGTAAAATTCACCTGCAGTTTATCACCAGCTTTGAGTGCCACTGGAGCATTAAGAATCAGATTTAATCCACGTTTAGAGAGGTCAACACTCAAGCCTTCCCCTAATACTTGCTGTTGATCTTTTAGCTGTAAGGGTGTTCGAAAGCGGTAGCGAAGTTCTTTACGTCGAGAGCAAGCATCAAAATACACTCCTAACGGTTGACCGATCACTTGGCGGCTATGACGAAAAGGATTCAACTCACTGCCAGGTAGAGGGGGTTTTGCTACCAATAGATAATCTTGTGCTGAACTGATATCGGCAATTTCTTGTAAAATCCCACAATGCGTTAGCTGACTGGAGTGCTCTAATAATTCTTCGGAATGGTTGGCTAGCTCGGCTCGCTCTTCGGCTGACAATTCAAAAACCGATAAACGGAACGCTTTCCAACTGTCTTTTTTTGCGCCAATATGCCAGAACAGTTTTCGTTGCTCTGCTGAGGCTTCGGGCATGAACATCGAGAAAAACAACGTTTTATCCTGATACTCATGTTTAAACGAGTACAGTACGTTACTGCAATTTTTTACGCCCGGTTGTGTGAGCAGCCCCATCCGTTCTGCATTAAATAAGCTGCCCAAACTTTGCTGATTTCGTTCATCATGCCAGTATTGCCAAATAGGACGATTGTTTTCCGTCAGCAGTACCAATTTCAGTTGGTTGCCACTAAAAAACAGCGGTAAATGGCCTGTGTGTTTGAGATAGACGTGCTCATAGCCACGGGTGCGAGCGCGAATGATTTTATCTTGGTTATCGTGACGGTTTTTCTTAATATTACTAGCTAGTGACTCGGCAATCACGTTATCGATTAATGTCGTCTCAGTAATACGTAATGCCCGCAAGTATTTCACCGCATTGTTTTCATAGGAATCATCAATAGCCAGTATGCGGTATTCAATCGGTTGATTTAAGCCAGGAATATCGAGCGATTTTTCCAGTTCAGTGAATTGTGCTTTAAACGTTTGTCCAGATTTATAGTTAAATGCCGCGGGTACTTTAAATTTTGCGCCAGAAGGCGAGAGATCCAGTGTTACTGCATGAATGGCTTGATTATTAAGAGTGATCAAGACTTGGCTATTTAGGCTGAGGCGATTTTCTTTGCGTTTTAAATCATAGCCCAGTTTAATGATCTCAGCTTGGAAGCTTTTTGATGCTTTATTAGTGGCTTGATCGGTTTTGGTATTATCCCGTTGGCTGATTCGCGCTTTGCAAACCGTTTCCCAAACCCCTTCAGTATAACCAGAAAACTTTTTTACCCCTTTTTGGTAATCATTTAATGCAATATCATCTAACCAGTGTTTAAAACCGTCGATTTCATATTCTCGACACTCAGTATCAACTCGGCTGCGTAAATCAATGGTTTTTTTACACGGCGCCATCAGTCGATTGAGTTCCATTTTTATCAATAGTTTAGCAGAGGCAGGCTGCCCATCCGTGATCTGAGAGAGGATGAACTCAAAGTCCGGAGAGCGATAGACCGGAATGAGTTTTTCAGTGAAAGAGAGAATGTCAGATTGCTGCATACTTTTCTGTTAAAGTTAGGTTCTTGAATGATATCGGCATCATGCAGTTAATCTTTAACGATAACCGAAGTAAAATGTAGGCATAGTTGTCCGTTTCGTTAAGATAGCGCAAGCGGCTAAGTTACCATTTTTAATTAAGTATTGAGGATTCATGGTTAAAGCAAAACGAGCCTATGTATGTAATGAGTGTGGAGCAGATTTTCCGCGCTGGCAAGGTCAATGTAATGCATGTGGGGCTTGGAACACCATTTCTGAAGTTCGTTTAGCCGCTTCCCCTCAAGTTGCTCGCCATGAACGATTATCCGGTTATGCGGGAAATGCCACGCAAACGAGTGTGCAAACGTTAGCTGAAATCAACTTACAAGAAGTGCCTCGTTTTAGCAGTGGCTTTAAAGAGTTTGACCGAGTGCTAGGCGGAGGTGTGGTACCAGGGGCTGCTATTCTGATTGGCGGCAGTCCAGGGGCTGGTAAATCGACGTTACTTTTACAGACCATGTGTTTGCTTTCTGCGCAGATGCCAACTTTATACGTCACTGGAGAAGAGTCATTACAGCAAGTTGCGATGCGTGCCGCCCGTTTAGGGTTACCCAAAGAACACCTGAAAATGCTTTCCGAAACCAACGTCGATCGTATTTGCCAAATTGCCGAGCAAGAGCAACCGAGAATAATGGTTATCGACTCGATTCAAGTTATGCACGTCGCCGATGTGCAATCCTCTCCGGGCAGTGTCGCTCAGGTTCGCGAATCGGCGACGGCCTTAACTCGCTATGCCAAACAAAATAATGTTGCGGTGTTTATCGTTGGTCATGTGACCAAAGACGGTACTCTTGCTGGTCCTAAAGTGCTTGAGCATATTATTGACTGTTCGGTTTTACTTGATGGGGGCGCTGATAGTCGTTTTCGTACCCTTCGTAGTCATAAAAACCGTTTTGGTGCGGTGAACGAACTGGGTGTGTTTGCAATGACTGGACAGGGACTAAAAGAGGTCAGTAACCCTTCGGCGATATTCCTGTCGCGTGGTGAAGAAGCGACCTCAGGCAGTTCGGTTATGGTGGTTTGGGAAGGCACCCGTCCGCTTTTAGTCGAAATTCAAGCATTGGTCGATTACTCTCAATTGGCCAATCCACGTCGTGTTGCGGTTGGCTTAGAGCAAAATAGGCTCTCTTTGTTACTGGCTGTATTGCATAAGCATGGTGGTTTGCAAATGGCCGACCAAGATGTTTTTGTCAATGTCGTTGGTGGCGTAAAAGTTACCGAAACCAGTGCAGACCTCGCCCTGTTAATGGCCCTACTGTCTAGCTTTCGTGATAAGCCGTTACCTAAAGATGTGGTGGTTTTTGGCGAAGTGGGATTAGCTGGGGAAATTCGTCCTGTGCCGAGTGGGCAAGAGCGTCTTAACGAGGCGCTCAAACATGGATTTAGCCGCGCAATTGTTCCAATGGCCAATATGCCCAAGGGTGGGATTTCTGGTATGCAAATTCATGGCGTGCGAAAACTTTCCGAAGCGATTGCCGCTTTTGATGAGCTGTGATAGCAAAATAAACAATGTGTATGTGTTTTTCGAAAGATTAGGTGTGATGAAACGGAGAGTTTTGTCGATATTTGCTCGCGTCTTGTGTGCGCATCACCTATATTTCATCAGCAACAGGTAGTCCTTGACTATTTTTTTTCAGCAAGCGATCGCAGGGGTATCAGTCTTGACAGATTATGCTATACTCTGCGCGCACTTTATACCTTATTAACAGAGTAAGACAATGGCAGATTTATCAAAATACAGAAATATTGGTATTTTCGCGCACGTTGATGCGGGTAAAACCACTACCACGGAGCGTATCCTTAAGCTGACTGGTAAAATCCATAAAATGGGCGACAGCCACGATGGTACTACAACCATGGACTTCATGGATCAAGAAGCTGAACGTGGTATCACAATCCAGTCTGCTGCGACTACCTGTTTCTGGAAAGACCACCGTTTTAACATCATCGATACTCCTGGGCACGTTGACTTTACAGTTGAAGTATACCGTTCTCTAAAAGTTCTTGACGGCGGTATCGGTGTATTCTGTGGTTCAGGCGGTGTTGAACCTCAATCAGAAACCAACTGGCGTTACGCGAACGATTCAGAAGTATCTCGTCTGATTTTCGTCAACAAACTTGACCGCATGGGCGCAGACTTCTTCCGCGTTGTTGGCCAAATCAAAAATGTACTTGGCGCTACACCACTAGTCATGACACTACCAATCGGTCGTGAAGATGAGTTTACAGGTGTTGTTGATGTACTGAGCCAAAAAGCGTACATCTGGGATGACTCAGGTCTTCCAGAGAACTACGAAGTAACGGATATCCCAGCTGATTTAGTTGACCAAGCGGAAGAATACCGTGAAATGTTGATTGAAGCGGCTGTTGAACAAGACGACGAGCTAATGATGGCTTACATGGAAGGTGAAGAGCCTTCTCTAGAAGACATCAAACGTTGTATCCGTAAAGGTACTCGTGAACTTGCTTTCTTCCCAACTTACTGTGGTTCTGCATACAAAAACAAAGGTATGCAACTTATCCTTGATGCGGTTGTAGATTACCTACCAAACCCAACAGAAGTTCATGAACAAGAGCTAACTGATCCAGATACTGGTGAAGCCACTGGCGAAGTCGCTAAAGTTTCTGTTGATGAACCATTCCGTGCTCTTGCGTTTAAGATCATGGATGACCGTTTTGGTGCATTAACCTTCGTTCGTGTTTACTCAGGTAAACTGAAGAAAGGCGATACCATTTTGAACAGTGCGACAGGTAAAACTGAACGTATTGGCCGCATGGTAGAAATGCACGCTGATGACCGTAATGAAATCGACTCTGCGCAAGCGGGTGACATCATTGCTATCGTTGGTATGAAGAACGTGAAAACTGGTCATACTCTGTGTGATCCTAAACACGAATGTACTCTTGAGCCAATGATCTTCCCAATCCCAGTTATCTCTATCGCGGTTGCGCCTAAAGATAAAGGTGGTTCTGAGAAGTTAGGTGTTGCACTTGGTAAAATGGTTTCTGAAGATCCATCATTCCAAGTTGAGTCAGACGAAGAGACTGGCGAAACTATCCTGAAAGGGATGGGTGAACTTCACCTAGATATCAAAGTAGATATCCTTAAGCGTACGCACGGTATCGATCTTATTGTTGGTGCTCCTCAAGTTGCTTACCGTGAAACAATCACGAAAGCTGTTGAAGATAGCTACACGCATAAGAAACAGTCTGGTGGTTCTGGTCAGTTTGGTAAGATCGATTACCGTATCAAACCAGGCGAGCCAAACTCAGGCTTCAAATTCACTTCAACTGTTGTTGGTGGTAACGTTCCTAAGGAATTCTGGCCAGCGATTGAGAAAGGTTTTGCAGGTATGATGCAAGAAGGTGTTCTTGCTGGTTTCCCAACCTTAGACGTCGAAGTTGAACTGTTTGATGGTGGCTTCCACGCCGTTGACTCATCTGCAATTGCATTTGAAATCGCAGCGAAAGGTGCATTCCGTCAATCAATGCCTAAAGCTGGCCCACAACTTCTTGAGCCAATCATGAAAGTTGACGTGTTCACTCCAGACGATCACGTTGGTGACGTTATCGGTGACTTGAACCGTCGTCGTGGTATGATCAAAGACCAAGAAGCTGGTGTGACTGGTGTTCGTGTTAAAGCGGATATCCCACTATCTGAAATGTTTGGTTATATCGGTTCTCTACGTACAATGACATCTGGTCGTGGTCAGTTCTCTATGGAGTTCTCACACTATGCACCATGTCCAGCTAACGTAGCAGAAACCGTTATTGCTGAAGCTAAAGCGAAAAAAGAGAAGAAATAATTCTTCACTTTAAGCGCTAAAAACGCCCCGAACAGTGAATGCTGTTCGGGGCGTTTTGTTTGCTGCGTTTTATGTTGTACAAGATGAAAAAGAGAAAAACTAAAATACCCCCAATCCTAACTGATGATAATAGGGGCAAAGTTTTCAGTAGTAAGATGGATCACTAAGTTTTTACTTTGATCATCGTTTTTCACTGTTCTAAAGAAGGACAGTTAGTGAGATTACTCTTCCCAAACCACGAGTTTGTCTTTAGGCCAATTCTGGCCAACGTCATGATATTTTTGCTCTAAGACATGACGTTTTATCTTTAGTGTTGGCGTAAGAATACCATTATCGATGCTCCACGGATCTTTGATCATCAATACGCCTTTTATCTGCTCATGAGATTCGAGTTTAGTATTCATTTTTTCGATAACGCGTTTCGTCGTGCGTTCATAACGCTCTCGATCAAAATCAGAGAAATTATGCGGTACAACCAAAAGTATCGGCGCTGGCAGCCCTAAGCCAATTAAACACAGCATTTCTACTCGGCTGTATTCATACAATTTTTTCTCAATGGGGACGGGAGAAACAAACTTACCCTTGGCTGTTTTAAACGTATCTTTGATTCGTCCTTGGATCGTAAGATAACCATCAGAGTCTATTGAACCTAAGTCTCCAGTGTGTAACCAACCTTGAGCATCAAAAGCTTCTTTGGAAGCAATGTCATTTTTGTAGTACCCAGAAAATACCCCTTTACTATGAACGAGTATCTCACCGTCATCGGTAATTTTTAAGCGAACTCCTGGTCCAGCATGGCCAACCGTTCCTATTTTATCGGCCCGGAAGGGGTAATTGATCGTACTGTAGGCAAATGATTCGGTCATTCCCCATGCTTCAGTAATATTTAAGCCAAGGCTGTGGTACCACTCTAACAAGGCAGGAGAGACTGGGGCTGAGCCACAACCAAGGACTCGTGCTTGATCTAACCCTAAACCATCCGCTAATTTGCGTTTAATTAAGCTATTTATAAAAGGGATTTTGAGCAGAATATTCAGCTTTTTCTGCGGAAGTTTGTCTTGAATACGCTGTTGGAACAAAGTCCATAGCCTTGGTACTGAGATAAACAACGTTGGGCGATGCATTTTCACATCTTCAATAAACGTATCAAGTGACTCGGGAAAAGCGGTTAAAACACCACCTTGAATTGACGTGCCAAGAATGTAAACACGTTCGGTGATGTGTGCGAGAGGCAAATAAGAAAACAGGCGATCATCTTTTTGAATACCGATTTGAGCAATCAATTGTTGTACTGCCCAAGCAAAAGCACCGTAGGTTAGCATGGCACCTTTTGGTACGCCTGAGGTTCCTGAGGTATAAACAATCGACATCAGTTTATCATCATAATGTTCAGGCCGTTCTTCACTTGGGGGATACTGAGCAATTAAGTCTAGATATTGATGGTGGCACGCTGGTGCTGAAGCGTAAGGTAGAGCGATACTGATCAGCTCTGGCATTTTAGCTAAAACTTGGGCGGTGGCTTTACTGTCGTCTAATTTACCGACAATGATTATTTTACTTTCACTATGACTCGCACAATATTCAATGGTGTCAGCGCCGGCAGTAGGGAAAATGGGCACACTGACATAGTCACCGAGCATGATTGCTAAATCACATATGAACCACTCGGCGCAGTTTTTTGATATAAGCGCCACTTTATCACCAGGTTCAGCCCCTAAGGCGCGTAGTGCTGAAACGAGACGTAGTGCTTGATCAGCGACTTGAGCGAAGGTGTATTCAACAAACTGCCGATTAATAATTTGTTTCAAGTAAACGTCGTTGGGGCGAGTTTGCGCCCAAGTTAAGATCATTTCATTAGGGGGGGGGAGAGCGCACTTAGTTTGACTTAGATTTGTTAACGGATTCATTCTCTAACTCCATGTATGAGGCAATGGCTATTCTATTTATGTTAAAATTTTGTAAATAGTAGCATGGCTATAGGAGTGATGAAGGTTAATTAACTCACATTTGTTAATGACAACAGAGTGATACCTCACAAAAATTACTCAAATTAAGACGCTGGGGATTCTCTATCTTTCGGATCGAGTTCTGGATAAGTCTCGCTAACCCGCTTTAAATAATCTTGATGATAACGCAGCGCGTTAACGCAGTGTTTATCTAGCTTACCGGATACGACCATTTTTTCTAGTTCCAACAAGGCAAATGGAACAGACCAAGCTTGTTTGTAGGGGCGATGGCTTGTTAGTGCATCGAAAATATTGGCGACAGCAATAATGCGAGCTGAGATAGGAATGGCTTCTTGGGTTAAGCCATAAGGATAGCCACTACCATCAAGAAACTCATGGTGGTAGGCAACAATCTCTTTGAGTACGGCGATACTTGGATGTTCTGGAGCGCCAATATCATCAATAATATCATTGATGATCTCAATGCCTTTTTCGATGTGTTGATTGAGTTGCTGTCTTTCATCCTGACCGAGTGAACAAGGTTTATTCAGTAATTCTGCCGGAATGGCCAGTTTGCCAATATCATGGCATTTAGAAAACTGGCTGATATTCTCTATTACCTCATCATCCAATTGGTAGACCGCTGCTACTTCTAGAGCTATGACACGCGCATAACGACTAATTCGTTCTTTGTGTTCTTTTGAATCTAACCAGTGTTCAGGCGATTTAGCGTTAATGGCTTTGGTTGCATTGAGTAGCGATTGAACCAAATCGTATTCTGAGCTGACGACAAAACGTACAATATCGATAAACGATTTGAGTTGTGCGTATTTTTCTGGACTAAAGGTATTTTTTTGTTTTGAATTTAAAAAAATAAAACCAATGAACGTTTGATCATGGTAAACCGGTAAGGTCATTGAGGATTGAAAACCTTGTTCAAATAACCATTGGCTATGTGGAGTGGTATGATTAACTTCGACTGAAATATCATTGAGATAGCGAACTTCAGCAGATTGTGCACACGCTTTTAAACTTGGCAGATTATCGAGCGAGAGTGAGTAATGGAGTAGCTCACTCCCTTGATTATCACTATGAGCATAAGTTTTTAACTCGTTGCTCTCTTCATCGAATAGAGCGAAGGAGATACGAGCGATATTTGGCTCTACCGTTAGCATCCGTTGATGGATATCGGTTAACTGTTGGTTGAGTGTGCCCACTTTAGCAAAGAAGCTGGGTTTTTCTCCTTCATGGTGCGTGTTCATGCGCCCTCCTTGCGGTGGTGTCATCATCGTCTCTAGTAAGTCTAGGCGATCCCTTAGAATTCACCTTGTTTGATGTGCAAAAAATCACTTCTTTTTGTTACAAAACGCCACGAATAAGTGCCGTTAACAAATAGAACATGACTAAACCAAGAATGGGCCACTTCATAATTTTAAGTAACCATAAACCGATCAGTAGTAAAGCAACGTCCCAAGCGTTGAATACTGCACTGATAAACACTGGTTGATAAAGAGCAGCGAGTAATAATCCGACTACAGATGCGTTGACTCCGGTGAGAGCACCTGAAACGGAGGGAATATTAGCAAGATTTTGCCAGTGTTTGAGCACGCCTAAAAGCAGTAAAAATCCCGGTAAAAAGACGCCGATGGTAGCGATGATGGCACCGGTGATCGGCGATGCGGGTAGCAAGTAGTAACCCAGATACGTTGCTAGTGTAAACATTGGCCCCGGTACCGCTTGAGCGGCGGCATAACCAGTAAGGAAAGTATCGCTGCTTATTTGATCGGCTAACAAATTTTGCAACAGAGGCATGACGACATGGCCGCCACCAAATACTAAGCTACCAGCATGAAAAAATTGTTCGAATAACATTAAACTCGCACTGGAGCTGACTAGCCATGGTAGGCCAAATAAAATCGCTACAAATAAAACTAAAGGCCACCACGTTGGTCGAAATGGAATGAGACTTGTCGTGGCAAACGGATTTTTTAGCCACTTCATGCCGATGATGGCAGCAAGGATTATGACCAAGATTTGCGCTAAGATACCGGGAAAACACAACAAAATGACCGCACTAAACAGACCTAAGCTGGCGGTAGTTTTTGTTCGGCAAAAGTTTTGATACATCCCCCATGTTGCCTCGGCAACGACCACGACAGCGAGCAGTTTTAATCCATGGATCAGTAGTGCATATTGTGATGTATCAAGCCAATAGCGGCTGAAAGTGGCGAGTAATACCATTAGTATGATCGAAGGGAGAGTAAAGCCAATAAAGGCTAAACCAGCGCCCGGTAATCCGCCTCTCTGATAGCCGATCGCGAAGCCAACTTGACTTGAACCTGGGCCGGGTAAAAACTGACTTAAAGCGACGATCTGTCCATATTGTTGATCGCTCATCCACTTCAATTTTTCAACAAACGTGTGTCGAAAGTAGCCAATATGCGCCGCTGGGCCGCCAAAACTTATCCAACCGAGCGTAAAAAAGCGTATGAATATTTCCCACATTTTGTTCATCGTCCCAAGCGCGAATTGAATATTTAACGAACCTGAGCAATCAGTTGATCGATGTGTTCAAGGTCAGTGGCGTTGACACCGGCTAAGTTGCCATATTTAGGCATGGACCGATCATTTTCCCATGGTGCTTGCCAGCCTAAGGTATGTTCGACAAAATGGCGAGCAAACGCCTCAGAAACTTCCAAACACCCGGCGAGCACGGTATCAACGTAAGTTTGGACAATCGGACTGCGTGGACAAGGGGGCTGATATTGTTCGGTGACATAGACCCAAATCGCTTGATCGGTTTTAAGAGGATGCTGACAGTCTATTTGTTGATGAGAAAGTGCGATACGTTGATATCCACGTTCTCGGCGATCAAATTCAGCCAATCCAGCCTCATCGATTTCGAGCAGTACGCCATTCACTTGGCCTTGTCCCGGGTTAACCACTAAAGGTGAAATCAGATAGCTATCATCCACTTTTCCCCAATAACGCACTAAACCATGAACAATCGCTGGAATCGCTTGTCCGGTTTGGCCTGTCAGTTGACGCGAAGCTGAGTTCATTAAGCTTCCGTAACCGAAAATATACATAGTGACTCCCCATTTAATTGGTTAAAAAACGCAAACGGCGCAATATCCAAAATTCCATCACAAAAATAGCAAGCAGACCAGCACAAAAGACCCCAAAAGCGATAGGAGAGTCAGTACCTGGTATACCTCCTACATTGACACCCAGCAGGCCCGTTAAAAAACTGGCAGGTAGAAAAATTGCAGCGATGACTGAAAATAAATAGGTATTTTGGTTCATTTTTTCAGCGTGATACTGACGCAATTCCCCTTTAATAATATCCAACTCACTCAGGAAAAAATCTAAGGTTTCATTAATCCGAGTAATGGTATTTACGCTATGTCGTAAGTTTAATTGCTTATGATTTGCCATCAATAGATTGGAGTTTTGATAATCCTCAAGCGCGTATTGCTGAGGTTTAATAAAGCGTTTGATTTTTAACAGTGCTTTATGGGTTTGGATTAAGGGATCGCTTAATTCGGTCTCACTTTCGAATCTAGTGATTTTCTCTTCGACGCTATCAAGATAGTCATCAATGTTTTTGCTTAAGCCATCAATAATAGTGACCAACACATCAGCAAGACTTTTCGGTCCATTGCCTTGTTGTAGAGCACTGCTAATTAAGTTGATGGTTTTTGAAGAAATTTTACGGCTGCTGATTAAAGCACCATGATAATAAAGAATACGCACACTGAGCATATCAGAAGGGTCGGCATTATCATTCAGGTTAACCCCTCGTAGAATCAGCAGAAAATGCTGTTCGTCGTACTGTTCAAATAGAGGTCGAGTATCTTCGGCGAGTAAACTATCGACGATAGAGAGAGGAATGGCATTATCGATTAGCCATTCACGCAACCCAGCTTTATCTCGTTGGCAGTGGTACCAGTGGTCCGCTTCAATTTTTTGGGGATGCAGAGAGAGTTGTATCGTAGGAGTTGTGGCAAAAGACCAATGATCGAGAAGAAAATCCATTGAGAATCCTTGTCCTTGATAAAATAAACCCAAGTGATGAGTTATCAACATCACTTGGGGAAAAGTGTTCATCGAATCAGAATAAACTAAAAACCACGCATCTGAATACGGCGTAAGAATTCTGTCATGATACGATCGTAGAGCAGATCGCCGAGAATCGCATCTTCAACTTGATGATCAATGCTCGGGTTATCATTGACTTCAATCACATAAACCTGTCCATCGATCTCTTTAAGATCGACGCCATACAGACCACTACCGATCAAGTTTGCCGCTTTTACCGCCACATCCACCACCGATTTAGGCACCTGCTTTAAATCGAAGGTTTCAAACCCACCCGATGAGACTCGGCCACTGCTGTGGTGCTGATAAATTTGCCAGTGTCCACGACTCATCATGTATTTACAGGCATAAATCGCTTGGCGGTTCATGACGCCAATTCGCCAATCAAAATCAGTCGGCATAAAAGCTTGAGCTAGGATCAGCGCGCTTTTGCTAAATAACGCATTGGCTTCTTTTTCAAGCTCTTGCTCATTACGAACTTTAACCACACCGCGAGAAAAAGCACCATCGGGGATTTTCAGCACCATAGGGAAATCCAGTTGTCCCATCAAGTAGCTTTTCCAATCGTTATCAAACCCTTGTACGATAACACTCTTAGGCGCAGGAACTTTATTACGTTGCAGTAACTCGGTCAAAAATACCTTATTGGTACATTTCATGATCGATTCTGAATCATCCATCACGATCAGGCCCATTTTTTCCGCTGTTTTCGCAAAGCGATAGGTGTAGTTGCTAATATTAGTGGTGGCGCGAATGAATAGGCCATCAAACTCGCCCAAACGCGACAAATCATCAGGGGAGATCAATTCTAAGTTCATACCTAAGCGATTGGCGGCGCGGCGAAAACGCTTCAATGCAGAAGGATCGGAAGGCGGCATTTTCTCCTCTTCATCGACCAACATCGCGATATCGTAGCGATACTTCTTCTCTTGTTTCGGTCTGCGCCAGATTTTACTTGAGAACAGCTCTAATGACTCAATGAAGAAATCTTGCTCACTGTCTTGCAGATCTTGAAAAGGGAATGGCGCAATACTGTGAATTTGCCATTGTCCCTGAATTTTGGTCATTTTCAGTTCAATCACTGGCACCATAAACTGTTCGAACAGGCGCTGAGCCAGTTTTTCTAGACCAGCTTCTGGTGTGCGTCCAAAGTAGATTTTACAGTGGATAGAGTCGATGTTTTTGCACAGCTTGTTAAGTTTTAAGAGTCCAGAGGACAGTAAAAACGGCTGGTTAATATCGTTAATTGCCATCACGCGTGGGATCACTCGATGTCCACGGGCTTCAGCTAACAGAGAGCAGTAATATCCCGTACTCATGTAATCATAATCGCGACAAAGGTTCACCACCTGTACGCTGCGCTGTGAAGCTTTCCAGTCAGCATCTAAATATTGATCAACGCTGACGACTTGTTCTGAAGGGAAATACTGTTGCCAGTCACTGGCCTGATCGGTCACGATTAAAAGGTTTGCCATCGCTATATTCTTCCTAAATCAATAGGTCTATTATTGAGTCACAATCTTGCCAACCACTCTTTTCATCCTGTAAGGACGTCGTATGGACTTTCGTCTTGCGAAAAGTACTGATCTCGCTGCGCTTAATGCGTTAGAACAACAGCTGTTTGATGGAGATAAAATTTCTCCTCGTCAAATGAAGCGTTTTTTACATTCTAGCCATTCGGTGATTTTTGTCGCCGATTCCGGTACGGAGTTAGCTGGATATGCATTGCTACTATTTCATCAAGGTACACAGCTCTCAAGGTTGTATTCGATTGCCGTTAAACCTGATTTCAGAGGACGGAGGATTGCTCAAACGTTAGTTGAACAATGCGAGCGTGCTGCTCTTGATCAAGGTTTCACTACATTACGGCTAGAAGTTCGTGAAGACAATATAGCAGCAATAAAATTATATGAAAAAATGGGTTATCGCACTTTGAAGTGTTTGATCCATTATTACGACGATTTATGTGATGGTCGTCGGATGCAAAAACGTTTAACTCCTCATGGACCTAAAATTTTGCTACCGATGCCCCTTTATGTGCAAACCACACCCTTCACCTGTGGTGCCGCTTGCTTATTGATGAGTTTCTCTTGTTTACGACCCTCTTTTGAACTGAGTCGCACTCAAGAGCTTCAGTTATGGCGAGAAGCGACGACGATTTTCATGGCGGCGGGACACGGTGGCTGTAGTGGCCAAGGCTTAGCGTTAGCAGCAGCGAAACGAGGTTTTCATGTCGAGTTATGGAGCCAATCACAAAGTACCCCTTTCATTGATAGTGTCCGAGATCTCAATAAAAAACAGGTGATTGAGTTAGTGCATCTGGATTTTTGTGAGCAATTGGCTCATCAAGATGTGGCGATGATTGATGCACCACCCACTCAGGAGCAACTGGAAGCGTGGGTGACACAAGGGGCTTGCGTATTATTGTTGATTAGCACCTATCGGTTTGATGGCAAAAAAGAACCTCACTGGATCATTTTAAGTGGCATGAGTGAAAAGTTTTTCTTTTTCCACGATCCTCATGCGGAATCTGAACAGCATGCGATGGCTTCGGCGTATGTTCCGGTTGGTAAAAAAGCCCTGTCTCAGATCATCGGTTTTGGTAAGCAAAAGCAAACCGCTTGTGTGGTGATTAGCCCAGCCAATATTGCCCGTTAATTCGGTTCATCAGCGAACAATAGTGCAATAACAAAGGCTAGCTGACGCTAGCCTTTGTTTGGATAATCGAACGGGTTAAGCCGTTGAACTCATTGGATGAAACTCAGTTATTGCTATGCAACTCACTGTTTAGCTCAACCGCTGATTTATTGGCTAAACACTCGATTTGACCGGTGATCGAATTGCGGCGGAATAACAGGTCAGAGACACCTGCTAGCTCGCGTGCTTTGATGATCTCAACTTCTTGACCTTGGTTATCGAGCATGCGCACTTTGGTGCCAGCAGTGACATACAACCCTGACTCTACCGTGCAGCGATCGCCAAGTGGGAAACCAAGACCGGCGTTGGCGCCAAGTAGTGAGTTTTCCCCAATCGATACCACGACTTTGCCGCCGCCAGATAAGGTGCCCATGATTGACGCACCGCCACCAATATCAGAGCCATTACCTACAACAACCCCAGCGGAAATTCGTCCTTCCACCATGCTGACGCCGGTGGTACCCGCATTAAAGTTGATAAAACCTTCATGCATGACAGTCGTCCCTTCGCCAACGTGTGCGCCAAGACGAACGCGAGCGGTATCAGCAATGCGCACACCACTTGGGACAATGTAATCGACCATTTTCGGAAACTTATCGACACAATCGACGCTCAATTGACGTCCGGCAAGGCGAGCTTCGATTTGACGCTCGGCAAGCTCTGGCAAATCAATCGGGCCCTCATTGGTCCAAGCAATGTTATGCAATAGACCAAAAATGCCATCCAGTACTGTACCGTGTGGTTGCACGAGACGATGAGAGATAAGCTGTAGTTTTAAAAAGCCTTCAGCGATTGAGCTTGGTTGTTGATCGCTAGCGAGCACCACCAAAATCAGTGGTTGAGTAGACAGCGCGGCTTTGCTGGCAAAAGCGGCATTGTCCGCTTGACCATGAGTCGCAAAGGCATGAGCCAGTTGACCGCATTGCTCTGGTAAGATCTCAACTACTTGATTCCCCGATTGATAATTGCAAATATCAGCTAATACTTTGATTAAATCATCACTTGGATTTAGAACTGGATGAGGGAAAAATGCCTCAATGATTTTTCCGTCACGATTGAGTGTGGCCGTACCAAAGCCTAGGGCAAAATTCGCCATTATGAGTTCTCCATTTTGGTGGTGTCAATTTCGTGGTCAATGACCGTAAGATGATCGTTATCTTAAAGAGAGTTTTATTCAGAGGAAAGGTGCAATACGTTATCCGTCCATCGAACGATATCGTCTGTCTTTTTAGCGATAGATATCCTTTCTAGGATAAAAAACCGCTGCTAGGCAGCGGTCAGAGTCAGTTAAGCAGCATCGTCGACAGAGTCATCACTCTCGACCGCTTTCGGTTTTTTCGGTGGCGTAGGCTTGCGCTTGGCACCGAGCGCGACCAGCACGTCTTCTTTGTTCTGTGCCAAGAACAGCGCTAACTCTTCTTGTTTACTTTCATCTTCAATCAGAGCGCTTTTACCTAATAATTCGAACAGCTCATCTGCCATATCGAGCATTTTGTCATAAGCATCAGCTTCGGCTTTCGAGGTAAAAGTCATTTTCTCTTCTCCGTTGCGCTCCACCACGTACTTAACGATGACGGCCATGGTTCATCCTCTATGTTGTGCTAAATAATTACTGGCTTTTTATACAGTTTTTATTCAATAAAGTCTAGATGAAGCCATCAAACTGAGAGGCTAGGCATTGGATTGATGACAAAAGGCGATAAAGCTTTTCAACAGCGGACTTTGGTACTTTTCTTTATGCACCAACACCCAAAAACGCCGTTGCATATCGAGAGGGACAGTCAGTTGCTTGACTCGCCCATCTTGTAACGCGCAGTGGGCCGCCAGCTGTGACAGGCAGCCGAGGCCTAATCCAGCTGAGACACTGTTAATCAATGCTTCGGTGGTATTGAGCTCGAAACTCTCTTGCCATTGCTCAATGCGCGGCGCGACGACGCGCATAAAAAATTCTCGAGACCCCGAACCGGCTTCCCTTAGCACCCACTGGCTCTGTTCAAAATCGCTGAGCGTTAACGTTGATTTTTTGGCGAGCGGATGATCAGGGGCGCAGATAATACACATTTCATCTTGACCAAATTGACGCGAAATCAATTGGGGATGCAGGGTCTTGCCCTCAATCAAAGCAACGTCTAACTCATAATCGACCAGTTTTTGACAAATCAGTGCTGAATTAGAAATAAATAGGCTTTGTGCATGATGATCGTATTGGGAGCGAAAGGCGCTAATTAAATAAGGCGCTAACTGGTTGCCAATCGTGTCACTGGCTCCAATCCGTAATTGCCCAGCGAGGGTATTTTGCTGATCAAACAGATGATGCAGATCTTTGGCGCGTCCCAGCAATTCATCGGCCAAAGGCAATAGTTTTTGCCCTTCTTGATTAAGGATTAACCGGTTGTTGACTCGATCAAACAGCGCATGTCCTAAGTGTTTCTCCAATTCCGCTAAAGCTGAACTCACCGCTGCTTTAGAGAGAAACAGAGCGTCTGCGGCTTCGGTTAGCGTTTTGTGTTGGGTGATGGTCATAAACACATTGAGTTGTTTGAGCGAAATCGGGCTGGTCATAGGTTGTTTAGTTTTATCGAACGTGGGTTATAAATAATCAGATATATTCAAACATTAAGCAAGGGTATCATGCGCGTATTGCGATAATAAGCCGGGTTGAGGTGAGTATGATTCAAGCAGCAAAAACAAAAGTGATGGGAGCGCCCACTCCCATGGCAGGATTGGCATTAGGTATTGCCAGTTTAGGTTGGAGCTGGGAAAACCTTGCCAATTTACAAGGCTACGGTCAGTGGCTTGGCGCTGCGCTAGCCAGTGTGTTATTGATTGTTTTAGCGTTTAAGTTTCTCTTGCATAATCATTTACTCCGCCAAGATTTGGCGCACCCTGTGGTGGGCAGCGTCGTGCCGACTTTTGCCATGGCGTGTATGGTGGTATCTCATTCGGTGGGCCAATTTTCACCATTTTTCGGTGATGGACTGTGGTTACTGGCGGTGTTGCTGCATGTCATTTTCTTGGTGAGCTTTGTTTATCATCGTGCTAAAGCGTTTGAACTGCATCATATGGTGCCGAGTTGGTTCGTGCCACCCGTGGGGATCATTGTGGCTGACGTGTCATTTTCTGGTAACCCGCTATTGGCTCCGATTGCTCATGCAACCTTAATCTTTGGTATGTTGGCTTACGCGGTGATGCTACCGATGATGATTTATCGTTTTATGTTTACCCATCAAGTGCCAGATGCGGCTAAACCCACCTTAGCGATCTTGGCAGCGCCAGCGAGTCTCTCTTTGGCGGGTTATTTAACGGTTACCGCTGAGCCTTCCCCTGTGATCATTGCTTTACTGTTTGGTATTGCGGTGTTGATGACGGCGATTATTTACCTCGCGTTCACTCAATTACTGCGTTTACCTTTTAGCCCAGGTTATGCCGCGTTTACCTTTCCAATGGTGATTGGTGCCACGGCGCTGTTTAAAACCGCTCATTGGATGGAAAGCGTCAATATCGCCCCTCATTATGTACAGCAGATACATGCGCTTGCCAGCTTTGAACTGATTGTGGCGACCGTGGTGGTTGGATACGTAGCACTGCGTTATCTGATGTTCTATTTTCCAGCTCGTTCATTGGCTGGTCAGGCGGGATAATCGTCATGCATTAGGGTTAACAGACCCGAGGAAAGTTATCCAGTTAACGGCACTTATGCTACTCTCAACCCTTATTAAGGGCAGAGTAGTGTGAGTGCATTGTGTTTACCGTTTATCATTCGAATAACGTTGAAATCCTCAAAACGCTGTTAGTGCAGTTGATCAAAAACGACCCGTTAGCGCACCCGTTTGACAAAGAAAAAATCTTGGTACAAAGCTCGGGCATGTCGCAATGGCTAAAGATGGCGTTAGCCAAAGAGCTGGGAGTGGCTGCGAATCTTGAGTTTCCATTACCGGCCAGTTTTATTTGGGAGATGTTTACCCAAGTCTTGCCTCAGGTACCACAGCGCAGTGCATTTAATAAAGAAGCAATGACGTGGAAGTTAATGCGTCTGCTGCCAAACCTACTCACTCATCCACAATTCACTGCCCTGCAACGCTATCTTGAGCGAGACGACGATCACTCTAAGCTATACCAATTGGCAGAGAAAATTGCCGATATTTTTGATGGTTATTTGGTGTATCGTCCGGATTGGATCGCTCAGTGGGAAGCGGGGGAGGTCGTTAAAGAACTCGATGACGAGCATCCTTGGCAGCCAATATTGTGGCAAGCCTTATATCAAGACACTGTCTATCAAGGTCAGTCCCATTATCATCGTGGCAATCTGTATCAAAGCTTTATTGAGCAATTGGCAGAGGGGGCATTAGATACCCGTCTGCTACCCAAGCGGTTATTTATTTTTGGTATCGCCTCTCTTCCTCCCCGTTATCTTGATGCACTAAAGGCATTAGGTGAGCAGATAGATGTCCACCTAATGTTTACCAACCCTTGTCAGCACTATTGGGGGGATATTCGCGATCGAAAAACCCTCGCTAAGCTGGACAGTCGACAGCGTAAAACTTTAGCGTTACAAGCCAATGCAATCCACGTTGAAGGTCAGCGATCGCCACTGAAAGGAGGCATTGAAGCGAATCTTGTTGATGAGCAGCATAACGAAGCTTCGGTCGGCAATGGTTTATTAGCCTCGATGGGCAAATTGGGCCGTGATAATCTCTATTTGCTGTCGCTATTGGATTGCGAAGAGCTGGAGCTGTTTATGGCCCCTGCTCGGGATAGTTTACTGCATCACCTGCAAGCGGATATTTTGCATTTAGAAGAACATCAAGATGATCAGCAACTTGATAATAGCCTGCACAAACAGGTCATCGAGGTTGATGATTTTTCTCTCTCGCTTCATGTCTGCCATAGTCCAATGCGAGAAGTGGAAGTCTTGCACGATCAACTGCTGGCCATGTTTGATGCTGATCCAGATTTAAAACCGCGTGACATTATTGTCATGGTGGCGGATATCAATGCTTATAGCCCAGCGATTAGCGCCGTATTTGGCAATGCGCCTGGTGAGCGTTATATCCCTTATGCCATTTCAGATCGCACAGCCGATCAAGAAAGTCCTATCTTAAGTGCATTTATGCATTTGGTTAGTTTGCCAGAATCACGTTGCTTAGCCTCAGAGTTACTGGAGTTACTCGAAACGCCAGCGATGATGGCTAAGTTTGCGCTTAATGAGCAAGAGTTCGCGCAAGCAAAATTATGGGTAGAAGCGTCTGGGATTCGCTGGGGGCTAAATGCTCGCACGGCAGATCAATTTGAACTGCCGCCAACCGAACAAAATACTTGGCAATTTGGCGTTGAGCGGATGTTACTCGGTTATGCTATGCCGCCCTCTGCGGGCTTATTTGAGCAAGGCGAACTGGCTTTAGCGCCTTACAATGAAGTGCAAGGATTGAATGCGGAGCTGGCGGGCAAATTGGCGCATTTTATTCAGCGAGTAAGTGATTACCGTGAGCGGCTCGCCAACACTCAGAGTATTGAACAGTGGCGAGCGCTGTTAGGGGAGCTACTGGATGACTTTTTTGTGGTTGATCTGCAAGGTGAGCTGGCGCTGAAATCGATTCGCGATACCTTAGCGCAATTAAAACAACAACTGGCGGATGCTAAATACGATCAAGCACTGGCACCGAGTATCATCATCCAGTATCTACGCAACAAATTATTAGGTACACGAGTCAGCCAGCGCTTTTTGGCAGGACAAGTGAACTTTTGTACCTTAATGCCGATGCGATCGATCCCCTTTAAAACGGTGTGTTTATTGGGCATGAACGATGGCGTGTATCCGCGAACCATGCCGAAAGATGGTTTTGATTTAATCAATGGACGTCCACGAGCGGGGGATCGCTCGCGGAGAGATGATGATCGCTACCTATTTTTAGAGGCGTTGCTCTCGGCACAAAAAACGTTGTACATCAGTTACGTTGGTCGTTCGATTCAAGACAATACTGAACGTGTCCCTTCAGTTTTAGTCGCAGAGTTAATGGAGTATTGCCAACAAAATTACTGCTTGCAGGGCGATCAATCGTTGAGCAGTGATCGGTCGGCGGAACGATTGGTTGATGCGTTAACCACAACTCATGCCATGGTCCCGTTCAGTCCAGACGCATTTTTGACCCAACCCGGCAGTTACGCTAAAGAGTGGCTACCTGCGGCTAATCGTCAGGGACAATCCCGTGGTGAATTTAATCGTGCGCTCAGTGATTACTTAATTGAGGCAACATATCCTCTGAATTTAGAGCTTGTAGAGCTACAACGTTTTTGGCGTTTGCCAGTGCAATACTTTTTTAATCGCCGACTGAAAGTCACCTTTGAAGCGCCGCAGCCAGTGATGGAAGATGCAGAGCCTTTTACTTTGGATGGGCTAGAGAGTTATCAATTACGCGATCAACTCCTTGATGTTTTTCTTGAGCAGCCGAATTCTGAACATGCGATCGAACGTGTATTGGTTGAGCAGCGGGCGCAGGGTAAATTACCGATCGGTGCCTTTGGCGAGCTAGAATTTGAGACTAATCGTGCTCAAGCTCAAGCGCTAGCGGAGAAAATCGGTTTCTTATGTCACTCACCACTTGATGATCAAGAGATCAATCTGCGTTTTGATTTATTCGGTGAGGGCAAATCGGTTCAACTGACTGGCTGGCTGACTAAGAATTATCAAGCTGGATTAATGCGTTATCGCAGTGGTGCGATTCGTGCTCAGCATTATCTCGCGGCGTGGATCGATCATCTTGCTCTTGCTGCAATGGGAATCAATAAACCGACTCATGTGATTGGTTACGATCGCAAACAAGGCGTGCAGCACTGGGTTTATCCCCCCATCGCGGATGCTGATCACGCCAAGGCATTACTGACGGAGTTAGTGCGTTTATTTTATCAAGGCATGACCGAACCGTTGGCGTATTTTCCTAATACCGCATTAGCCAGTATTGAAGCGGGGTTTAGCCGTGGAAAGTGGGTCGATGATCGCGAAAAATCATTGAAAAAAATGGCGGAGACTTTTCATGATGGCTATATGACTCGTGGTGAAGGCAGTAATGTTTATATTGCGCGTATTTGGCCACAATGGCATGAAGAGTTAGCTGAGCAAGTCCGGTTATTGGCCAGTTTAGTCATTCAAGGACCCAGACTTGCGGCTCAGCAAGCGGCAGATGTTGAGCATTAATGGGATGATGCAAAGCCAGCTTACGTTTAGATCGTTATTGGGGTTTCGTCTTACATCGGTGTGCTGGTACACACCTGTGCATTCAAAGGTTAACGAGTTATGAGTATCTCTTCACCAGCGGTGGTGACACCGTTAGATCCGCTTACTTTTCCATTGCATGGCGCGCGATTGATTGAAGCATCGGCGGGAACTGGAAAAACCTTTACCATTGCGGCTTTATATTTACGTTTGCTGCTGGGCCATGGCAATGCAGACACTCGTCATCCAACGCCGCTGACGGTTGATCAAATTTTGGTGGTGACGTTTACCGAAGCGGCAACCGCTGAATTGCGCGATCGCATTCGTCAGCGGATCCATCAGGCGCGAATCGCTTTTTTACGTGGTTCTAGTGATGATCCCGTCATTCAAGGTTTGTTGGCCGATTATGCCGATCGACCTGGGGTCGCAAAAGTATTACTGCAAGCCGAACGACAAATGGATGAAGCCGCCGTTTATACGATTCATGGTTTTTGTCAGCGGATGCTGACGCAAAATGCCTTTGAATCAGGAAGCCGATTTAGTAACGAATTTGTCACCGATGAAAGCCAGTTGAAAGCGCAAGTCGTGGCCGATTATTGGCGTCGTCAGTTTTATCCATTACCATTGAACCTGGCGGCCGAAGTCCGTCGTTTGTGGCCTTCGCCACAAGCCTTATTGGATAAAATTGGTGGTTATTTAACGGGGGCTCCGCTAACGCTATCGGTTGAAGCCATGAAGGGTGATTTAACGGCACTTTATCACGATGGCCTATCACGGATTGCTGATTTGAAACAGCAATGGTTGGCGTCATGTCGCGATCTCCCTTCATCGATTCAAGACTCTGATTTACATGCCGCGACTAAAAAAGCGCTATTAACACGGCTAGAGTTGTTGAATGTGTGGGCAAATCAGCCTCACCATCAGTTCGATTTACCCAGTGAATTATCAGACTTTGCTCAAAGTGCGTTGGAGGCTAAAGCTAAAAAAGGCAATCCCCCCCAACATGCTCTGTTTACGATTATTGAGCAGTTTTTACAAACGCCGATCAGTTTAGCTGCGCCATTATTGGCCCACGCGATCCTCCATTGTCGAGAGCGGCTCGCTGAAGCCAAAGCGCAAAAACAGTGGTTATCGTTTGATGATCTGTTAACTCAGTTATCGGCGGCGATTGATCACGATCAGCTTGGTTTACTGACTGAGCGGATTCGCACACTTTATCCAGTGGCGATGATTGATGAGTTTCAAGATACCGATCCGCTGCAATACAGCATTTTCAGCCGAATTTATCTCCCCAAAGCAGAGTGTGGTTTATTGATGATTGGCGACCCGAAACAGGCGATTTATGGTTTTCGGGGGGCGGATATTTTTACGTACATCAAAGCTCGGCAGCAGGTCAGTGCGCATTACACGTTAGGCACTAACTGGCGCTCTAGCGCGCAGATGGTGAGCGCGGTTAACCAGTTATTTAGCTCATCTGCTAGCCCTTTTATGTATGATCAAGACATTCCGTTTTTGCCTGTTGCCGCTAGCCCGAATGCGGATAAGCGACAATGGTTACTTAACGGGCAGAGTCAACCGGCATTAACTTACTGGCTGCAAGAGGCCGATAAGCCACTTCCAAAAAATGAATACCTATCCTGTATGGCTAAAGCGTGTGCGAGTCACATTCAAACCATTTTGAGTGCGGCGCAGCACCATCAAGCGTATTTTGAAACGGGCAAAGGCCAAAAAATAGTTCAAGCTGGCGATATTGCTGTGTTAGTGCGTACGGGTAACGAAGGGCGGATGATCAAACAAGCGCTCGCCGAACAAGGGATTGCCAGTGTTTATCTTTCAAATCGTGATAGCGTTTTTAGCAGTGATGTCGCGCAGGATCTCCAACGCCTATTGCAAGCGGTATTAACCCCAGACGATGATCGTACTTTACGCGCCTGTTTAGCGTCGCCCTTATTTGCTTTTGATGCTGCCAGCCTAGATGCACTCAACAATGACGAAGTGGTTTGGGAAAACGCAGTCAATGAGTTTAAAGCCTATCGACAACTGTGGATTGAACGTGGTGTATTGCCGATGCTGCGCAGTGTGATGAGTAAGCGTCATCTCGCCGAACGTTGGTTGGAAGAGCAGAATGGCGATCGTTTATTGACGGATTTCATGCACATCGGTGAGCTACTTCAGCAGGCACGACAAGAGATAGAGAGTGATCACGGCCTGTTGCGTTGGTTGGCTCAGTCGATCAGTGATGCCGAGCAGGGGATCGGCGGTCGAGATGAGCAGATTCAACGTTTAGAGTCGGAACAAAACTTAGTACAAATCGTCACCATTCATAAATCGAAGGGATTGGAGTATGACTTAGTCTTTTTGCCATTTGTGACTGGCTATCGAGAGGCCAGCGAAGGTAAGTATTATGATTCAGTCAACGATCAAACCGTGCTTGATATTACTGACAGCTCGGCAGCGCTTGAGCAAGCGGATAAAGAACGGCTGGCTGAAGACCTGCGCTTGATCTACGTAGCCTTGACTCGCGCGGTGTATGGTTGTTTTATTGGCTTGGCACCGCTGCGTAATGGCCGCTCGACTAAAGAGCCGACAGGCGTTCACTTAAGTGCGATTGGTTATTTACTGCAAAATGGTCAAGAGGCGGGTATTGCCGAACTCCATTCGGCGCTCAACGCGCAAGTAAGCGATGCTATTGTGGTCACCGCTCCTCCGCCACCACAGAGCGAACCCTTCACGGCGTTGGTGGCCGAGAAACCGATCTTGAAAGCTCATACTTTGCATGCGCATATCGATCGCCATTGGCGTTTGACCAGTTACTCGGCGTTGGTAAAACATTCGAGCAAGCTGGCTTATGATGAGGCGAGCTTGGAAATATCCGGTTTTGATATCGATTCGGGCGATGAACAGAATCAAGCTCTATTACTGGAACCAGAACGCTCTATTTTTACTTTTCCCCGCGGCGCGACACCGGGAACCTTTTTACACAGTTTGTTTGAAGAAGTTGAGTTTACCGAATCGGCCAGCAGCGATGAGAATCAGCAACGAATCATTGAATTGATGGAACGAGAGCACATTGAGCTTGAGTGGTTACCGGTTTTACAACAGTTAGTTGATACCGTATTAGCTACGCCGCTCGATGGAAAAGCATTACGCTTGAATCAAAAAACCGCCCAACAACGATTGGTGGAAATGGAGTTTTTATTACCGGTCGAAGTGCTGAGCGCTCCCGCTTTAAATCGAATAATTCAACGCTATGATCCCTTGTCCGCTAAGGCTGGGGAACTGGGGTTTTATCCTGTACAAGGCATGCTCAAAGGTTTTATTGATTTGGTATTTGAACATCAAGGTAAATATTATTTGTTGGATTGGAAATCCAATCATCTCGGAGATGAGATAGGTGCTTATCATGGTGAGCGTTTAAGAGCGGCGATGGTCGAGCATCGTTATGATCTGCAATATCAGCTTTATGCATTAGCGCTGCATCGATTTTTGCGTAGTCGTCTCGCCGATTATGATTATCAGCGTCATTTTGGCGGTGTGTATTATCTGTTTTTACGCGGTATTGATGGTCAGTCTGAACACGGTATTTTCTTTAATAAACCAAGTAGTGAACTGCTGGATGAGATGGACAGATTGATGGATGGAGAAGCCACTCATGTCCGAGCGACGAACGCTGGACAAATGGAGTTGGATTTATGACTGGTTCACTAATGACACTACTGGAACCCTTAGCCGAAAAGGGGGCGCTACGCCAACTGGATTATCAATTTGCGCGATTTATTGCTCAAAAAAGCAGGTCTCAATTAGGCGATGAAGATAGCCAAGCGCTCGGTTTTATTGCCGCGCTGGTCAGCGCAGAGTTAGCTAAAGGGCATATTTGCTTGCCACTGTTTCGTGAACAGGCAACCGCTACTGAATCATTACTCTTAACTCCGGCTGATTTCAGTGCCAAGTTAGGTTTATTTGGTGATGCGGCGCTGGTGGTTAATCAGCAGTTGCAAGCCATCGATTGGCTTGGGGTTTTGCAGCGTTCGAGTTTGGTTGGTCAGCAAGGGGAAGCGGTCCCGTTAATGTTTGATGGTCAGCGTCTTTATCTGCATCGTTATTGGTACTATGAAGTGACCTTAGCGCAGCGTTTACTCAGCTTTGGGTCACCAATGAGTTTAAAGCCTACTGATGTCCAAAAGCTGAAAGCATTGCTCGATGGCTTATTTGCTCGTCAATACCATCGGTTGCTTGAGGCTTTGCTGGCACAGTCCGCCACGGCGACCCCATTAACTCGCCAACAGCTGGTGTGTGACTTTCTGGATGTGGTGAGTCCGCAAGAATTGGATTGGAGTGCGATTGATTCTGTAGTCAGCGCAGCTCGTCACGTGAAAGATCTTATCCACTTAGATACGCTGATCCCGCAACAGGCTTGTATTAATTGGCAGAAAGTGGCGGCTGCGGTGGCGCTTACGCGTCGTTTTGCGGTGATATCCGGAGGGCCGGGGACGGGAAAAACCACCACGGTAACCAAATTACTCGCCGCGTTAATCGCTCAAGCTCAACAAAATGGTAGCATGCCTAGTATTAAGCTTGTTGCGCCGACTGGCAAAGCCGCAGCACGTTTAACAGAGTCGATTGGTAAAGCCGTGGCTGAGTTAGCGGTTGAGCCGGCGCTAAAAGCCGCGATCCCTAGTGAATCAAGTACGTTACATCGATTACTCGGTCCGATCCCTCACAGCGTGGAATTTCGTCACCATCAGCGCAACCCGCTGCATCTTGATATTTTAGTGGTGGATGAAGCTTCGATGGTGGACTTACCCATGATGGTGAAACTGATCGAAGCGCTGCCTAAACACGCCCGTTTAATTTTGTTAGGTGATAAAGATCAATTAGCGTCTGTGGAAGCGGGAGCGGTCTTGGGCGATATCTGTTCGTTTTTGGCCTTAGGATACAGTCGTTCGCAAAGTGAACAACTGTCGGCATTAACCGGCTATCAAGGGTTCACCGGACATTCGCAAGCGAACGTCAACCCTATCGCTGACAGCTTATGCATGTTGCAAAAAAGCTATCGCTTTGATGTACGCTCTGGTATTGGTCAGTTGGCTAAAGCGATCAATCGTGGCCAACCGAGCGCGGTCGATGAGGTATTAAAACGGAATTATGGCGACATTAATCATCATCCACTCACCAGCGACCAGTATAATCAGATGTTGCAAACAGTGGTTGAAGAGTATGGTCACTATTTACGTCGTCTTGAGCGCGTTATGATTGATCCCTCTAGCGCTGCGCCAGAAACGCAGGCCCAACAAGCGAAAGCGGCGCTGGATTGTTTCAATCAGTGTCGTGTTTTGTGCGCAGTCCGTGAAGGGGATTTTGGGGTGAATGGCTTAAATCAACGCATCGAGCGAGCACTCGCGGCGCGTCGCTTGATTGATATGCAAGATGAGCTTTGGTATCACGGCCGACCCGTGATGGTCACTCGTAATGATCACAGCTTAGGGTTATACAATGGCGATATTGGTTTATGCATATTAGACAGGAGTGAAGACGAACCCCGTTTGAAGGTCTATTTTGAATTACCGGATGGCAGTGTAAAGGCGATTTTACCGAGCCGCGTCCCTGAGCATGAAACCGCCTATGCCATGACTATACATAAATCCCAGGGCAGTGAATTTGACTTAACGTTACTGATTTTACCGCCTGATTTTAGTCCGATATTAACTCGCGAGTTGATCTACACTGGAGTAACTCGTGCGAAAAAACGATTAATCCTCTTGAGTGATTTACCGATCATGGAACGCGCGGTTCAGTTAAAAACGGAGCGTGCCAGTGGTTTAGTGGCTAAATTAACCGTCTCTTAATCCGTTATCGCGAAAGGTCAACAGACCCTAGGCTTACCGTCCACAATCTGCATCATAAAGGGTAAGCCGAACGCGCTAAAAGGCATGAGTAAAGGTAATGTTTTTGATTTTATAGCGGCTTTGAGAGCTCAGGATAAAAGCACGAAGTTGGTCGCTGGTTGGAAATACGCAGTGTACCGCGTGACCTTCAAGGAACTGGTTATCGGCCATATCCCAAAAGCTTTGTAATGAGTTACAAATAACAGTTTTCATCAATTGTTGCTCTTAAGTACGTGTGGTCGTAAAAGCAATCCTTGCATACCGATGGTTAGGTCGTACCCTCAAGCATTGGTTTCCTGAAGCATTGAGGGTATGGATGAGGTCTGTATATTAATTGTACAGATCTCATCAGGAGGCGGATTCTACCCATAATCTACACAGAAATAAAGCGTTCATTTACTGTGCAATGAATATGCAGTTCGTTGCTATTTTTTGGGGCGCGCCGTACCTTGGCTATTCTTGGACTATAAACGCAAGACTAAAATCTTTGAGCGACGTTGGTAGTTATATAAACTTTGTTTAGCCACTGGGAGGGATTCGACCCCGACCTCAATAAAGCCTTGTTCTCTAAACCAATGTAAGCTGTGGGTAGTTAATACAAATAAACGTTGAATACCCATTTGTTTTGCTTGATGTTTCATATGGTTGAGTAACAGTAACCCTCGATTGCCATCACGGTATTCAGGGTGAATAGCCACACAAGCCATTTCCGCCATTTTTTCATCAGGATAGGGGTAAAGAGCGGCGCAGCCGATCAGTAAGCGATCTTTTTCAATAATGGTAAATTTATGAACTTCTTGTTCGAGTTGTTCGCGAGAGCGGCGCACGAGAATGCCTTGCTCTTCCAATGGACGAATCAAATCAAAAATACCACCAATATCATCAATGCTCGCCTGACGGACTTGTTCGGCACTCGCCATCACTACTTGAGTTCCAATGCCATCAAAAGAGAACAATTCTTGAATCAGTGCGCCATCGTCTTTGTAGCTGATCAAATGGCTGCGTGGTACGCCAGCTCGACAAGCGGCAATCGCCGCGCGCAGAAAACGTAAGGTCCCTGTTGGGTCCTCACTTTTTGCAACAGGACATGACTCTAAACGCTCGACAATGTGTTCGACTTCATTGGGTAACAGCTCGGCAATCGCATTGCCCTGCTCATCAATAATGCCTTGTTCAGAGCAAAAACCGATTAACTTATCGGCTTTAAGGCGAATCGCGACTTGAGTCGCGACCTCTTCGGATAACAGATTAAAACATTCGCCAGTGACTGAGCTGGCGATAGGCCCTAGTAACACAATCGATCCATGCTCAAGGGTACGATTAATACTGTCAATATCGATGCGACGAATACGACCGCTGTGGCAATAGTCGACACCATCGTCTATACCTAATGGTTGAGAGATAACAAAATTACCACTTACGACGTTAAGTTGGGTGCCAGCCATTGGCGTATTGTTGAGACTCATGGATAATTGAGCAGTAATCGCTAGTTGTAATTGTCCAGCGGCTTGCATAACCAACCTTAACGCTTCTTCGTCAGTCACGCGAATACCTTTATGGTAGGGGGTGGTTCGTTGGTGAGTCTGCAAAATTTGATTGATTTGTGGACGAGCACCGTGAACCAATACTATTTTAACGCCAAGGCTATGCAGTAAGGCTAAATCGCTAATAATATTAGCGAAGTTTTTATCTGCTATTGCCTCGCCGCCAATCATGACCACCATGGTTTTACCGCGATGAGCGTTAACATAAGGCGCGGATTGTCTAAATCCTTTGACTAAGGCTGTGCTACGAATTTTCACTTTATCATACCGAAGTGTTTAAATATGTATAAATAATGACTTTTTATTCAGTGTTTAACAAGCGGTTTTAGCGATAAAATGGAGATTTTTTATGATGGATTTGGTCAAGAAAAGACTTAGTCATTTCTTGGGAGATGGGTTGTATGGTTTTATACCTAATTACCCCAAGAGCTGTGAGTAATAAGAGGGACTTTTATGGGGATAGTATTAAGAGCCACTCATTGACGATGAGATAAGCAAGTGAGTACGAATTCAACTCGTAATAAAAAATGGTTAGAGCGAATATTAATTGTCGCTGTTCTGCTTGGTGTTTCGGTGGTGGTTTTACTGTACAGCCAAGTATTTAATCGCTTAGCCGATTCTTTTTCACCATCAAAAAGTGATATTTATGGATTGTGGATAGAGCAGAATGTCGCGCCGTATGCCGCGCAAAGAATTTATGTCCAAGCGGATGCGATTATGATTGATGGACGTATGGTGACAACTCATTATGACTTTAACGGGCGGCATTTGCGTTTTTATATCGGTGATCAAAAGATGGAGTATCGGATGCTCAATGATCAATACACAGAAATGCGGCTAGTCTCCAAAGCGCATTATAACCCGACATTTCAATTGTCAGGAAAGCATCAAAAAAACCTTCGTTAACAATTCAGCCATTGCGCTTCACTGTGGAGTTTGTCATGCTTTTTGATGAAACCCAACATGGATAACTCCCAGTGATAAAACGATTATTTTCTTGTGCTACGTTAGCGCTTCTGTTTGGCTGTGCTCAGCCGACCGACCGCGCGCAACAATATACTGATGATCAATTTCCTCATATCTTAAATCAGGTTGAGCAGCTCCATTCCAATACCCCGCGTGATTTTTCTAAGTTTGCCGCACAAAGTGAGCAAGTGGTGATTAATTCGCCTTCTATGGCGGCGATCTATCAACCTTTGTATGAAAAGCTTAATGAGTGGGCGATGCAAAGCGGCGACCCCGCTGATCTGGCGCAATTTGGTGTGCAAACCGCGCAAATGGGTGGAGGCGATAAACGAGGTAATGTTCTTTTTACGGGCTATTTTTCACCAGTAATGGAACTGCGCCATACCGCCGATGAAGTCTATCGTTATCCGGTGTACGCTCTACCGGATTGTAGCGATAACTGTCCAACCCGAGCAGAAATCTACGCTGGTGCACTCTCTGGGCAAGGCTTAGAAATTGGTTATGCCGCCAACTTGATTGATCCGTTTATTATGGAAGTGCAAGGCAGCGGTTTTGTTCATTTTGAAGATGATGACACGCTCGAATACTTTGCTTATGCCGGTAAAAATAATAAAGCCTATGTCAGTATTGGCCGTATTTTAATTGAACGAGGTTTGGTTGAGCGCGCCAATATGTCGTTAAAAGCGATTAAAGAGTGGGTGCTAGCGAATGATGAGCCGACGGTACGCGAGTTATTAGAGCAAAATCCTTCTTATGTTTTTTTCCGCCCCAGTGCTGCCGCACCTGTCACGGGTAGCGCGGGTATCCCTCTATTACCGATGGCTGCGGTAGCAGGGGATCGCACTATTTTACCCATGGGTACGCCTATTTTAGCTGAAGTTCCTTTATTGAATGCTGATGGAAGCTGGTCTGGTGTGCATCAATTGCGTTTATTGATCGTGCTTGATACTGGCGGCGCTGTGAAACAAAATCACCTCGATTTGTATCATGGCATGGGGTATCGCGCTGGTATTGAAGCGGGGCATTATAAGCACTTTGGCCGAGTATGGAAGCTGGGGTTAGAGAACTCAGCGACACAAGCGCCTTGGGCTTTGCCACCTGAAAAACGACAATAACACGACACAGCCTAGACTTTTTTATCAAGAGTGCGTATAAATCGCACTCTTTCTTTTTGCCTCTTTTATACAGTGTGGATGCTTGTTATGCGTGAACTCGATACGCCTGCCTCAGACAATTACAATCAGCGTTTTGGCGGTACTCGCCGCTTGTACGGTGATAGACAAGTGGAGATCCTCCGTGCCGCTCATGTGTGCGTAATTGGGATTGGTGGTGTTGGTTCATGGGCAGTGGAAGCTCTGGCTCGCTCTGGTATCGGCGAGCTGACATTGATCGATATGGATGATGTCTGTGTCACCAATATTAATCGTCAAATTCACGCAATGACGGGCACGATAGGCAAAAGCAAAATTGAGGTCATGGCTGAGCGAGTGACATTGATCAACCCTGACTGTAAGGTCAATTTGGTTGATGACTTCATCGACTCGGACAATCAAGCTCAATACCTTAATAACCAGATGGACTATGTCTTAGATGCGATTGATAGTTTATCCGCTAAAGCCTCTCTGTTGGCTTATTGTCGCCGTAATAAAATCAAAGTGATTACTATTGGTGGTGCTGGAGGTCAGACCGATCCGACCCAGATTAAAGTCGCTGATTTAACGAAAACCATTCAAGATCCTTTAGCGAAAAAGCTGAAAGATCGCTTGCGTCGTGATCATCATTTTCCAACTAATCCGGCACGTAAATTTGCCATTGAGTGTGTTTTTTCAACTGAGCAACTTAAATATCCTCAAGCCGATGGTACGGTGTGCGCCGCTAAATCAAGCGCGGAAGGGCCTAAGCGTATGGATTGTGCCAGTGGATTTGGCGCTGCAACTGTGGTGACGGCAACCTTTGGTTTTGTCGCGGTTGCCCGAATCATTGATAAACTTATCCAGAAACATTCAGCGTAAATATCTGCAGCAATTGAGTCAGTTGCTGCAGTGTCGAGACCTTTAACTCATCATTCGTTGCGGAGATATTATTGATGTCCAGTTTGCCTAACCATCCGTTTGGTCTCACTATTACTGATGCGCACATTCTTGCCACTATGCGGTCATTACAAGGTTGGGAAGCGCGTTATCGGCAGCTGATCCTCTGGGGTAAGCAATTGCCTGTTATGGAGGAGCGCTTAAAAAGTGATCAAGCCGTTGTCGCAGGATGTGAAAGTCAGGTCTGGTTAGTCAGCGGGCAAGATGAACAGGATGGCTGGTTATTTTGCGCCGATTCCGATGCGCGTATCGTACGTGGCTTGATTGCTGTGGTTTTAGCCGCATTAAACGCGAAAACTGGTGAGCAGATAGCGGCTTTTGATATGGATGCGTATTTTTCCGATTTGGGATTACTTGACCATCTCAGTCCTTCTCGTGGCAATGGCCTGAAAGCGATTGTCGAGAAAATACGCACAGAAATTGCCTAAGGCTACCTACGCTTCTTCCTGTTTATCATAATGCAATTGCGGCAGTGGGATCAGGGGGAGCGCAACCTCTTTAGCTCGTTGTTTGCCTGAAAGTTGAGCAATAATTTCAATCGCAAACTCCAGTGCTGTGCCTGGCCCTTGGCTGGTTAAGAGATTGTGATTAATGTCAAAGGTGACACGCCGATTGCGCCAGCGTTGCTCAGGGATACGTTCTTGCAAGCTGGGATGACAAGTCATGATCGCTTTTGGATAGAGTTGATGATGCTCTAACATCACGGCAGGGGTTGCACAAATCGCCGCGACTAAACGGCCATCGTATTTCTGCTGTTTGACGATTTCCACCAGTAAGGTACTGTCGCGAAATACTTCCGCTCCGCCAATGCCGCCCGGTAATACCACCGCTGCAAATTCTTCATCCGCCACATCCACTAACTTACAATCAGCGGTTAAGGTCACGCCGCGTGAGGCTTTCATTGTCAATTGGCCAGAAAAATCGGCACTGGCAACGACCACTTCATAGTTGGCTCGAACCAAAATATCAATAATCGTTATTGCTTCCATTTCTTCGGTTCCGGGAGCGATAGGAACTAATATATGTTTGGTCATTAAGGTATCCAACGTTGTTGTAGTGAATGAATATGTTGATAAAGGTTCTGGTTGACTGGTACGGCTAAACTGTGTTGAGCCGCTTTTTTTATGACATAACCAGTAATAAAGTCTATCTCGGTTGGCCTTTGATGGGCAACATCTTGCTGCATTGATGAGTAATTTTGACTTGTTGCCTCAATAACGCGATCAATAGATTCGGTGAGTTGTTGTAGTTCGATTGGCACTTGTTCGGCTCGCATAACGCTCACCAGTTCATTAATTAACTGATTGAGTAATGGTCGATAGTTAGCGTCCGCTAACTGCCCATTGCGACAGTTCTCTATTGCTGTAAGTGGATTAATCGCGCAGTTAATTGCTAGCTTGTGCCATAAGGCATAGCGAATATTGTCTGTCCATAAAACGTGGGGTAAGGCATGGTTGAGGACATCAACCAAAAAATCACAGCGCTCGCCTTGAGCGTTGACGGCGCCTAATTGGGTGGTGCCTTGTCCGGTGTGCATAACATGATGTGCGCCCTGTTTTAACGCCCCATGAGTGGTGGTTGCCATCAATAGTGGGTGATCAGAGAGCGGCTCTGTGAGTGTGTCGAGTGCCCCCATCCCATTATGAATAAACAGTAATATGGTTTGTGGAGCAAGCTTATCGAGCAAAGGAAGCAAGGCGGTTTCTACTTGCCACGCTTTAACACAAACGAGCAGTAAGTCAGCCTGTTCAAGAGTCGCTGGTTGATTATAAGCGAGAGTGATCGGCGGCAGATCATCCATAATAAGGCAACGCTCTCCCGCTGGCTGGGTTCCCCATAATGCGACTTGATGGCCAGCTTTATGTAATTGATAAGCCCATAAACGTCCGATTGCACCAGGGCCTAATATAACGATATTCATCAATTTTACCTGTAGTTAGGGCGGATGATGCTTGTTTGTTTATGGTAGCCGATGATGGCGATAAAAAAACGAATCGGCAAGCCGCGCTGGTGAGTTAATTAATCATTTATTCAATTATTGAATAGAATAGTTGAACTAAATAATTCCCGTGATGTCACGGAATTTTAATGTTTTTTCCGGTAAATTACAGCGGCTCTGTGACTTTAAGCAAAATAAGGAAATAAATTTATGCGATTTAATCGTGCCATACTCGCCAGTACCATCGCCCTTGCGTTATTAGGATGCAGTCAAACAGATAAAGAGAGTGCTGAACAAGCGGCTTTTGAACTGACCATTGCCCATATTAATGACACTCATTCCAGTTTTGATGCGGTTCGTTCAAGCTTTTATATCAATCAACAGCGTGTGTACAACGAATTTGGCGGCCATCCACGCATTTTATCCAAAGCCAATACCTACCGTGAACAAGCTGAAAAAAACAATCAAAGCATGCTGTTTTTACATGGTGGTGATGCGTGGCAGGGTAGTGCGTACTTTAAATTGAATGAAGGGCTGATGAATGCGGATATTCTGAGCCGAATGGGTATCGATGCGATGGCGCTAGGTAACCATGAATTTGATTTAAATAACCAAAAATTGAATGCATTTTTAGATCGGATCAACTTTCCTGTTCTTGCCGCTAATATTGATGCCAGTTTAGATAAAGATTTAAAAGATCAAACCAATCTAAAGCCGTACGTTTTGTATGCGTTCGATGGTTATGCGAAACAGCGTTTTGATGATATGAGCCAACTACCAACTGATAAACCGTTGGTGGGGGTTTTCGGATTAGCACTGGATGATATGCCTAATATTGCTCCGAATACTGGAGACGTTCAATTTTTTGATATGGTTGAATCCGCGCAAGCGACCGTTGATGAACTGCAAGCTCTGGGTATTAAGAACATCATTGCCGTCACCCACGTCGGTAATGCGATTGATTTAGACATTGCCAGTAAAGTGAATGGGATTGATTTGATTGTTGGTGGTCACTCTCACTCACTATTGGGCGATTTTACTAACCTAGGTTTGGGCAATAACGGTATTTATGCTCAGTTAGTCACTAACCCGAATGGCACCAGTAAAACTTGTGTTGTTCAAGCCGGAGAGTTTGCTCAAGCGATTGGTAAAACGACGGTCGCGTTTGATAGTGACGGCGAACTGATTTCGTGTGCTGGCCATAATACTTTGCTGACCAACGACGAGTTTTATCATCAAGCTAATCGTCAGCAAGAGAGTGCCTTTAGCGACGATGAACGCAGTAAAGCCCTCCGTTTTATTGAGCGTCAGCGTAATATTGCAGTAGCCGCCGAAGAAGCCGCATTGCGTGCTCATATCGATAGCCAATACAAGCCTGCGGTTGAGAAAGCGTATGGTGATGTGATCGCCAATGTGCCACAGGAAATTCGCCATGCTCGTCGACCAGGCGATAATAACTCTGATCAACACGGCTCGCGAGTCGCACCGATTGTCGCATTGGGACAATATTATTGGGCGGCGAGCGATGAAGTGGTGCGATTGACAGGAATGAAAGCCGACTTTGCACTGACCGGAGCCGGTGGCATTCGCACCAATATTGCTGAAGGTGAATATCGTGAAGGGGACGTGACGTTAGAAATGTTGCCTTTTGCTAACTTTATGTCTGTTCTGCCAGTGAAAGGTTCGGTGATTAAAGCATTGATCGAGAAAACCGTCAGTGAAACGTTGCCGCCTACCGCTCACGCAGGGAAATTCCCGTATGGTGGTAACTTGCGTTATGTGTTTGATGAAACCGTTCAACACCAAGCAGGGACTCTCAGTTTAATTGAAGTTAATACCGGTACATTGAATGAGCCAATCTGGAGCCCATTAGAGGATAATAAAATCTACAATGTGGCGATGAATAGCTACAACGCGACTGGTAATGATGGTTGGACACCATTATTTGAAGCGCAAAAAGAGCAATCTGGTCGAGTCGATTTTGCTTATGTCGATGGTAACTTGACCGCTTTCCCTGTCAGTCACATTGAAGAAGTCGCTGGGCGTTATCAAGTACGCTATCAAGGCCATGAACTCAATTGTAAAGCGGATAATGTCGTATGTAATACCGATGCGCGCGCCGTAGTGAAATACATTGCTGAACAACAGCCAGTATTAGAAGCGCTGGATTACCCAGTCGTGACCTTGAATCGAATTAATTAATCGTTATCTTGGTTAAGCAAACATTTGTGATTATTAAGGCGGTTCTTTAGATGAAGAACCGCTTTTTCATTTTTACTCGATACTGTCAAAGAAATCAGTGTGACTCAATAAAAAAAGGGAGAAGCCAATGCTTCTCCCTATTACGGTATTGAATAATAAACGGTTAGAATTTGTAGATGGCGGCTACGTAGTGGCTAACGCCAGTCGTTTTACCCGCAAAGCCGCCATCTTCAAGTCCATAAATAGTTTTATAGCCTTTTAGGCCGTAACCAACCGCGAAGCGATCGGAATGCCAGTAGATGCCGTTAAACATCGCGCCACCGCTGCTTTCTGCGCTGTACTCATCTTTCATGCCAAATTGGTAATCGATGTAACCTTGGTAAGAGACAAATGAGCCATTGTCAAAAAAGTAGAAAGGTTTAAACCAGTTAGTTGAAATTTGGAAACCATTCCAATCCTTATGGTTAGAGTCATAATTACCATATAGATTTAATCCAATTTTTCCTAACCATGGCACCATTATATCTGAACCTAAACCGATTTTTTGTTGGTTTACGCCAAAGGTCGTGTCTGTAGTATTAACGCCATCCCAAGTAATTTCACTCGCTACGTATAGTTCTTGCACTGGGCCAAAAGAGAGATCTTTTCCGGTTAATGCGTCTAGAGACATACGTGGTGCAAATTTCATAAATATTTTTGCTTGCTTATCTGCTTTATCGCTACTTGGGTTACTGGTTAGGTTAAATATGTCAACGTAACCATACAGGTCAAAAATACCTGAGCGACCACCAAACTCCATCTCTAAGTAATCGTGGCTTGATTTACCTGGCAGTTCGTCGAATGAACCCATCAAGTTAAACTGCACCCATTTATAATCGTTCTTATGGATATCGCCGTCAGAATAGTCAGCAGCAATAACAGGAGCAGAAGTAGCAGCCATGAGGCCAAGAGCTAAAAGTGATTTACGCATAGGGGAACTCTCTTTGTTGAGTGAACTTACAAGGCTGAATGTTGTCCTTGCTAATTGTCGAGCATAATAGCGACAAATTTCTCAATTAAAAGTGATATAGAGTGCAAAACTACTTGTTTATATTGATGCGCATCACACTATTTTATTTTTATTCATCAAATCATTCTTGTTACATTGGTTTGCATTTTTATTGAGGTGTGAGTCTTATTATTGCCTTTGGTTATATTTTTTAAACCATTCACAAAAGCAACAAAATCGGTAAGTGATCCCTTGGCTGTCTATTTCGTAAACAGGAGAAACATCAGTAACAATAGAGGGAGGAATAATGCAAGAAATTATGCTTTTTCCGTTAAGTTCGATCGTATTGCCGGAAGGTAAAATGAAGTTGCGCATTTTTGAACCTAGATACAAACGAATGATTGCGGAATGCAGCAAAGCCAATAGCGGATTTGGTGTCTGTTTATTGGATAATAAATCTACAGACAAACGTCACCAGCTTTCGTACCTCGGTACTTGGGTTAAGATTGTTGATTTTGAAACCTTAGACGATGGTTTATTAGGGATCACCGTTGTTGGCATTAAGCGTTTTTTTATTGAACAAGTACGCAGTGAGTCGGATGGGTTACGCAAAGCGGCGGTTCGTTGGTTAACCAATTGGCCGACGGCCCCGTTATCTGAGCAGCATCTATTGTTGAGTGAGCAGTTACAGCAAATTTATCAACAGTTTCCGCAAGTGGGGCAACTTTATTCACATCGATTTTTTGATGATGCCAGTTGGGTAGCCCAGCGCTGGTTAGAGATTTTACCGTTGTCGAAAACTCAATGGGAAGGTCTAGTGGGTCACGACAACTGCCATCCTGCCTTATCTTTCCTTACACAAAAGATTGAAATCTATAACGATTGTTCTGGCGAAGGGCGGTAGTGAGAAAGTCGAAATCGAGTGATTATATCTGTTCGAATGTTGGCTTATCTGCCCGTTTCAGCCATTTGGGTATATAATCAATCTTTCTCTAGGTATTGAAATCTTCCTATTGCCAGTAAGTGATCCACGATAGTTTCTCTTACGTAGCATGTATTATTGGGGGAGATATCTCAAGCCAAGGTTTTGCAAGGACAGGTATCCTATGACGAGTCAAAATCCACAAACCTTTACCCGTGATGATTGGGCGGATTGTATGGAAAAGGTGCAGCAACAGGATAAAGCCGCTTTTGGTGTGGTTTTCCACTTTTTTTCTCCTCGTTTAAAGCAGTTTGTGATGAAGCAGTTAGGCAATGAGCAGGTTGCGATGGAAATTGTTCAAGAGACCATGGCGGCGTTATGGCAAAAATCGCATTTGTTTGATAGCCAGAAAAGCTCACTGTCCACCTGGATCTACACGATAGCTCGTAATCTCTGCTACGACTTAATGCGTAAGCAAAAAGGCAGGGAGCTACATGTACTTGCTGATGACATTTGGCCGACGGATTACTGTCCACCAGATTTAATTGACCACTATTCACCAGAGCATGAAAGACTGAAAGAGCAAGTGGTTAAGTTTCTCGATTTACTGCCAGAGTCACAGCAAAAAGTTGTAAGAGCTGTTTATTTGGAAGATTTACCGCACCAACAAGTCGCGGAAATGTTTGATATTCCTCTTGGAACCGTCAAATCACGTCTACGGTTAGCTGTAGAAAAACTAAGAACCTCGATCGATGCGGAGCCGTTATGAGTTATCATCCCGAATTATCATTACTTGAAGCGTATGCCCAAGGCAATGTTGATGCTTGTCATGGGATCGCTTTAGCGACACACATTGAGCAGTGTGCTCACTGTCGTCAGGTGGTTAAAAAATTTGAAGATCAGCAGGGTGAGCAACTGATTGCGCTAGAGCAAGAGTTATCCAGTGATGATTGGAGTGGCATGCTGGCAGAGATTATTACGACCCCAGTGCCAAGTGCGCCAGTATTGGTCTCTGAGTCTTTACCGGTGACCATTAAGGTTAATGGCAAAGTGATTGCGATTCCTACGGCTCTACGACGTTTGATCCCTGCTGACACTAAATGGCGCAATTTTGGTGGTAAGGTTTACTCGCTTCCTTTACACAGCGAAGATAAGGTGCGGATGAGCCTAATGTATATCAATCAAGCGGTGAGTGTGCCACAACACACCCACAAGGGCATCGAATCTACTTTGGTTTTGCATGGTGGCTTCCGTGATGAAGAGGGGCATTATGAGGTCGGCGATTTTATCCAACGTGACGCTTCTATTTGCCATGCACCACAAACCGATGCTGGGCAAGATTGCTTATGTTTAGCCATTCTCACTGAACCGATGATCTTCACTCAAGGTGTCGCGCGAGTGTTTAATTTATTTGGCAAAGGCATGTATCCCTAAACGAGCGATTTGTTAGCATCGGCCCTTCATGTTTCAGCCCGTAGGTTTATACCTATGGGCTTTTTATTGTGCGCCGAGCATGGCGTTGATCTAGGAGGTGAAAGTCCTCTACGGGCTCAGTCGAGCGGGAACCGTTAGCCTATGCAAGGGTGTTCATCGTGAGGTGAAATCTGAAGGAAGCAAATGGCAAAACGTGGTGATGACGAACAGAAATCTGATAGTAGGCTGTGTCGACTTGGGTAACCTAGCAATAGATAGAATAGCCCAACGACTCGACGAGAAGTGCGATGCAGTAAATCAGGCATGACCACGAGA
>NZ_VHTC01000059.1:0-6358 GCF_013048685.1 Vibrio sp. A8-1 | reverse complement strand
AACAGCATCAACGCCGTAAGCTTCAACTTTTCGATTCATATCACACCTACTATCAATAAAGGTTTGACCGATTATAGCCCCAAAACGTGATAAAAAACATAACGCCCAATTAAGTAGCCCGAAACGCAACGACCAACTTTACGCACAACACCGTAATCACTAAACTCAACGCACAGTAAAAATGCCACGCGTTGAGGGTCTGCTTGAATTGTTTGTTATATTTCAGTTCCATACAGCCACTGAAACACCAAACAACCTTTGAAAATAGTACATAACATCAAAAGCTTAACGTCAGTTGAGCCAGATTTAGATACAAAAAACAATTAATTTTGAAATCGAATCAAGCTTACCCATTGATTCTGATGATAAATATCAGAGAAATAAGCCATTAATGTAAACCAAATCAAAAGAGCTGCTAAATACGATTAAACAATAATGTTCGTTAGACATTGATAAACTTGATCAAATCAACAGCTATGCTTCACAAGAAATCATCAACCAGCAAAACACTCACATTACCACTTAACTTTTAAATTTGTAGTACGTTGAATTTAAGAGAAATATAACGCCGCGTTAAGGGGTGAGCAACGCAACGACTAACTTACCGCATTGCACTAAAAGCTAATAAAATCAATGTATAATGAAAATGCCGCGCGTTGCGAATCCCTCTTTAACGCCTTGTTATGTTACTTTTTCTTGGGAACATTTTTTAAACTGTGTTGATGTTTTTCTACTACATAGATTGATTCAATAATGTTCTCAACTATATCAATAGCGGCTATGACTTCTTTATGTTTTGGGCTGTACGATCGATGTATTGTAGCGTGACCTGCTTCCAGTACTTGATCTAATGCAACACGTTGAACTTTAGATATGTATCCCTGACTTTCGAACTCATCCATATTTTTGACAAATCGCCCTTTGTCACCAACTTTTTGGATCATAACATGCTCAATTAATGCTCGAATCCCCATAACCGTAAGTCGGTTACATCCATTCTGCAACGACACGTATATTTCACTAATCAGCTCCATTAATTCATGGTTTACTGGCCCCGTGTCTGCATTAAAGGGAAAAACTAAGCTTGCAAGCCAACTAGGCTTTTTACGTAAGGTATATGGCGGATAAATAGAAATATCAGGAACTATCCCATTTTCATCGTAATCACAGTAATCTGAATATTCAGCGCGTTCCATTTTCACATCTTGACATCCACAGCATTCGAAGAGTCTATATCTACGCTCGCAATAGAAATGTTCTTCACTCAAATCTTGTTGGTAAGAATGTATCAGTTGATGAAAGGTATAATTCTGACAAATGTTACATTTTAATTTTTGCTTTTCTATTGCCACTGTTATCTCCTGTAACATAACGCCGCGTTAAGGGGTGAGCAACGCGACTACTAACCTTCCGCATTACACTAAAAATCAATAAAATCAATGCATAACGAAAATGCTACGCGTTGCGAATCCCTCTTGAACGCTTTGTTATATGACTTTACGCGCGATGATATGAACCGCATTACTGACATGACCTGAAATGGTTGAAGTTTCAGATACTTTCGACAATTCAATACTGAAGTTTGATAGCAAAGCCTCAATCTCTTTTGGCCGACTATGCCACATTTCGATGCCTAAACCTGATAAAAAGTGTAGGCTTTCGATTGAACAAAACTCAGCTAAATACAACACACCGCTGGGTTTCAAAACTCGCCAGAGTTCAGATACTACTTTTTCACGAGAATCCTGAACAGGTATACAAGTCAATACTGCACATACCACTATCGCATCAAAATAATTGTCTGAAAAAGAAAATAAACCATCTTGTTGATAACGTAAATCAAGTTCAGGATATTCGGTTAGACCTCGATTAATCATTTCTTTTGATGAATCTATACCAACTAAATCCTTATAACCCAACTTCTGAAGCTGATTTGAAATACGTCCGTAACCACAACCAAAATCTAAAACTTTACCATTTCGGGGAATCGATATTAAAAAGTCTTCCACAGAAATTTCAAGATTGAAATCAACATGATCTGCAACATGATCCCATCTGATCAAAACTGGACTCCTTTAGTCATATAACGCCCGCTTAAGGGGCAGACAACGCTACTACCAACTTTCCGCATAACACCATAATCACAAAAACCAACGCATAATAAAAATGCCACGCGTTGGCTGTCCCTCTTGAAGCGTTTGTTATGTGAATTTGAGCCTAGTGAGCTAACCATTTACAAGGCTCCAGGCTCATTTCGGTAAATTTTGCTGTAAACGATGATTCTGAAGGACTGCACGCATAAACTCCAAAACTGACCACTTTTTGTGTCGGCAAGGGGGGATTACATTTACCCATTTCTATCGTAGTCTCTCCCAACTGATGTAAGTGAAAGATACGCATCTGGTTAAAAACCAAGCCATCAAACGAGGATTCAATAAGAAAATCTGGCCCTCTACGACTTAAACGATACCAAATCTCTTTAGGAAGCGGGATATCGGTGGTTGCCCAATCTGAATACCCTAAATTTGTAACTACACTACCCAGCCTAGAAAATGATTGATTTTCGTACTCTATCGAAGCTTTAAACCAATTTTCATTATCGAGATAAATGATCAATCCACATTGATCAAACAGCTCTTGATAAGTAAAACTTACCTTAGCTGTAAAGGTGAAATTATCTTTTGAATCAATCAATAGTGCAGGGGCATTTTCATTACGAAATCCATAATAAGAACGTTGCCAAAAATCAGTTTTCGGCTCGGTTGTTATCGAAACAAACTCGGAAGTTACTTCACTGACTTTCGGTTCAGAAACCCACTTCCCAAAAGTAAAATTTACCATTATCAATCTCTTTGTTGTTCACAAAATTCACATAACGCCCGCTTAAGGGGCTGACAACGCTACTACCAAGTTTCCGCATAATACTGAAACCACCGAAATCAACGCATAATAAAAATGCCACGCGTTGGAAGTCCCTCTTGAAGCGTTTGTTATGCTTTATTACTTATTGATTACATTGAACTTTTACAAAATTCATTTGTTCGCAGCAGTTTAACTCAAAATGACAAACCAGCCTACTTTCAGCAATCATTGTTGTCGATAAGATCCCAAACAAGTTGAAGCGAATTAGCCTGCGGAATCAATGAACCAGCAACACCAAAGAAAGAGACCTTTCAGCAACAATCGAACCTTTTACGCACACAATTTATCAGAGCAGAACCAGACAAAAGCGCACAAACATCGATAAACTTGCGCTAACCAAACACTGTCAGCAAGCAAGATGTTCATGAGATCCCAAACATGCTGAAGCGAAATAGCCGGTGGAATCAATGAGCAAACAACACCAAAGAAAGAGACCTTTCAGCAAAAACCGAACCTTTTGCGAGCACAATTTATCAGGGCAAAGTTACCGAAAAAACACAAGTATCGTTCAACTTTCAATCGCCACCAAAAAGAACAATAAACTCATAATATCAATAAATTAGAATACAAAAACGTCTAAATCAGACTAAGTTTTCCCATTAAAATTTATATATTGATTTTGCTGAGGCTCAATAAAGCATAACGCCCAATTAAGGGGTAAACAACGCTACCACCTAAACCTAAAGTATTGTGCCATAAACACTAAATTTGAAGTAGAAGCAAAAATGCCAAGCGTTGTGAATCCCTCTTAAATTGCTTGTTAGGCTTGTAGCTCCAACAACTGCTCAGCCCCAAAGTTTTTCACGATTTCAAAGCCCAATTTCAAATACAGTTGCTTAGCTGGGTTAGTTTCAATCACGCTTAACCCAACCTTTGATTTCGTTGTTTCCGCTTTAGCAATTAGGTCAAGAATTAGCTTACTGCCTATTTTCAAACCTTGAAACTCAGGAGAGATCTGAATTTGAACCAAATACCAATAGTTAAGTTCTTCGGTGTATGTGGCTTTGAACAATCCAATAGGGTTACCATCCAATTCAACGATTTGCGCATGAGGAAACTCAAAGCGTATTCGCTTTTCATATTCTTCAGTACTCGTTGGCATACCTACTTCTTCTAGATACTGCCTCATCGTTTTATCACGTAATGACAGCAAGAAAGGAATATCTGTCTCGCTCGCCCGTCTAAGGGAAATATCCATGTTTCCTCCAAAAGCCTAACGCCGCGTTAAGGGGCAGCCAACGCTACTACCAAGCTTCCGCATAACACCGTAACCATAAAAACCAACGCATAATAAAAATGCCACGCGTTGGCTGTCCCTCTTGAACGCCTTGTTATACCGTTCTTATAGCGCTAGAATGACCTTTATTAAGACCACTTAAAGGACTCAATAAATGACCGCTAGAATCTTAGCCGATGTAGCTGCAAGTATTACTGAATTAAAAGCTAATCCGATGAAAGTTGCAACAAGTGCATATGGTGAACCTGTCGCTGTACTTAACCGAAATGAACCTGCCTTTTACTGTGTTCCAGCAAAAGCATACGAAATGATGATGGATCGACTCGATGATCTCGAACTATTAGCGATTGCAAGAGAACGAGAGTCTGAAGAAAGCATTTCGGTAAACATCGATGACCTATAAACTTGATTTCAAAAAGAGCGCGTTAAAAGAATGGGAAAAACTTGGCTCTACGCTGCAACAACAATTTAAAAAGAAACTAATTGAACGCTTAGAAAACCCACATGTACCAGCATCAAAACTCTCTGGCGCTGACAACATGTATAAAATAAAGCTACGTCAGTCTGGCTATCGTCTCGTTTACCAAGTAAAAGATGACGTCATCGTGGTAACGGTATTAGCAGTTGGAAAACGAGAGCGAAGTGATGTTTACCGTAGCGCAATGAAACGATTAGATGACTGATTAATATACCAATCAATGCCTCTTTTTTCGGCAAGGTATAACGCCCAATTAAGTAGCCCGAAACGCAACTACCAACTTTCCGCACAACACCGTAACCACTAAAACCAACGCATAATAAAAATGCCACGCGTTGAGGGTCTGCTTGAATTGTTTGTTATGTGCCGGGGTTATTATTTACTCCGATCTTCTATTTGGTCGAACGATTCCACCGAAATTCGTTCAGCAATTTCATGCATTTTCTGCATTTTTTCAGGATTACTATTTTCCCAAAATAATTCCCAATCTTGTCGAGAGCGCCACTTAGCAATCGTTAGTACCTTTTCAGGTTTATCAAAGGAATGAAGCATAAAACTGCCGAGAGCACCCTCGACTGTATGATGAATAGAGTCAGTTGTAGAACTCCAAACCTTTTGAAATTCATCCATTTTATTAGATGGCACTCGCCACTCATATATGACTCTAAACATATGATTTCCTTGTGATATAAGTAATATAGACGTTGAAAACTATTAGGCACATAACGCCGCGTTAAGGGGTGAGCAACGCAACGACCAACTCACCTCATTGCACTAAAAACTAATAAAATCAACGCATAACGAAAATGCCACGCGTTGCGAATCCCTCTTAAACGCCTTGTTAGCTTACCCCTTCACACATTTCGTGCGATTTAATCACATTGACCGCTTCGTGTGATAAGCTATACTCCAGTTAGACTTAAGACTGTGGAGAACAACCATGCATACATTAACAGCAAATGACGCTAAACGAAATTTTGGTGAATTGCTTCTTAATGCTCAACGCCAACCAATTAAGATCAGTAAAAACAGCAAAGATGCTGTTGTCGTGATGTCTATACATGACTACGAAGAGCTTGAAATGATGAAAACAGAATATCTTAAACATTGTTTCAACGCGGCTAAAGATGACTTGGCAAAAGGCAATGTCGTTGATGGTAAAGATTTTTTGAATGAGCTGTAACAAACAATATGCATAATAAACAATATAAACTGAGTAGTTTGGCTCAAACTCATTTACGTAAAGTAAAAAATTATACCATCAACAATTTTTCCGAATTACAGTGGCAACGTTATAAAGAAACACTACTTTCTGGCTTTCAAATGCTCGCCGATAATCCTGATTTAGGACGAAGCTGCCATGAAATATATAATAACGGTTTTTACTTTCCGATTGGAAAACATACTGCTTACTTCACAAAGGAAGAGAATTTCATCTTAATCGTAGCTGTATTAGGGCAATCTCAGTTACCGCAAAATCACCTGAAATAATAAACAATTATGGACGATAGTTTCGATTGGTAAGCTAACGCCCAATTAAGTAGCCCGAAACGCAACGACCAACTTTACGCACAACACCGTAATCACTAAACTCAACGTAAGCGTTCACCGAGGTATCTTGACTTACCATGCCTGAAGAAGCATGTGCAGTTTATAGATCAAAAACGTTCGGGTACGGTTTCTTCTCAACGACTGACGTGATGATTTCACTCAGAACTGAC